>NZ_JBFTQI010000027.1:0-16909 GCF_056398925.1 Pedobacter sp. 01T416_2 | reverse complement strand
ACCATCAATCGTACTTACTGAAAAACGGCTGTAATCGTGCAAAATTTTCCGGTAAATCTTATCTGCTTTAAACTGTAATTCTTGCGGACTTAATATTGGATAGGCGAGTAAAATAAGTTTCCGATAGTCTTCGATTTTTTTCGATGGATTGCCCTTTGCCAATCCTAACAATACCTCCAGAATCCTGGTTTTCATTTCTTCGGTCGCCTTATTGGTAAAGGTCACCGCTAAAATTTCGCGGTATTTGTTCTCTCCACTGAAAAGTAGCGTAAGGTAGTGTGCAGTTAAACTGAACGTTTTACCGGAACCTGCAGAGGCCTGAAGAATTTTGAGGGGTTGGGGCATAATATGATTTCTCTCGAATTTTAAACTTACAACAATTTAAAATTTTCCCGAAATCATGATATCAACAATTCTACCGCTATTAGGATTTTTTACTTTTTCTTTTATTCAATGTCTTATGGCTGATCCTTGCAGGGCGTTCGGCCATTTCGATTGGCAGGCCAAGCAGATCGCGGATTACAACCGAGGCGCAGGCACCGCCAAATGCCGCAGGCAGGTAAGAAACTGTGCCATAAGCGGAGCGCTTGAAATTACTCCCATCAGTCATGATCATCGAGTTTTTGTCCATTTCTTCTGTTGAGAAAACAGCCTTTATTTTGCTGGCATTTGCAAGTTTGTTTAACCTTTTACGAACATAACTCGCAAAAACGCATTGATAAGTGTCAGGAAGTAATGTAATCCTTATTCTGGTAGGATCCATTTTGCCACCAGCACCCATTGAGCTAACAATAGGGATATTCTTTTCAAGAGCAGTTCCTAATAAAGTGATTTTTGGCATTACACTGTCGATGCAATCCATAATGTAATCAAAGCCAGATTCTAAAATTTCCCTGCATTTTTCAGGACTAAGAAAAGTATTTACCACATGAAGTTTTAGTTCGGGATTAATGGCCAATAAACGCTCTTGCATTATTTCGGCTTTGCTCACACCATGATTGGTCGCCAAAGCAGGTAGCTGCCTGTTGCGGTTGGTCGGGTCAACTACATCACCATCAACAATGGTCATTTCGCCAATGCCCGAACGGCAGATAAACTCGGCAGCAAAAGAGCCTACACCACCCAAACCGATCACCAAAACATGTTTCGATTGGAGTTTATCTATTCCATCATTCCCAACAAGGAGGGCAGAGCGCGAAAGCCAGCTAACATCAGACATATATTTACTATTTTACCACAGATGAAAAAGATGAACACAGATGTTTATTTATCTGTGCTAATCTGTGGTTATTTCTTTAAAATCAATTTATTCCAGTCTGCAAAAATACGAGCTTTAAGCTCATCAATGCTACATTTTTTTAAAATGGCTGTGGCTTGGTAAATTTCTTCAATTGAGATATCCGAATCATCAGTTTCCAGGAAAAATTGATCGGTACTTTGAATCAGCTTAGCTGCGCCCGAATTTTCTTTTAAAGCAGTTATTCCAAAGGAAAGAAGGAAACCTTTGTCCATTAGCTGTTGGCCAAGCTGCTCATTTTTGTTAAAACCATGGATAATCATCGGTACTTTAACTTTTAATCGTTCTTTAATTGCAATTAACTCTGAAAAGCATTTAACACAATGTAAAATCAATGGTTTATTAATTTTTTCTGCCAATTCGATTTGTTTTTCTAAGATTATGGTCTGATTTTCCAGGTTTTCACCCCTCAACCGATCTAAACCACACTCTCCAATCTGTTTCACATTTGTTTGATTGGCGACAACACTTAGATATTTCATCTGTAGTTCGAGGTGATCAATTTTAGCAAACCAGGGATGCAGCCCAACAGAAATTGCCTTGATTTTAGGCATTGCTAAAAAGATATCGCTGGTTAACGACAAACTTTGAATGCTGGTTACCCCAGGTTGGGTGGCAACTTTGTGGGTATGTATGTCTAAAAAATCCATTGGAAAACAAAGATATGTAAAATGAAGATGGAGAATTGGAGATGGATAATGTAAAATTCATATTTGATTAAACCTCCGTTCTTAATCCTTTCGATTCTACGGACTGTTTCCGCTCTGTAAAGAATTTGCAAATAATCCATTGTAATACTAGACTTTATTACATTTGCTATTATTCATCGAAAATCATGAAAAAATTAATCATTTTATTAACTGCTGCGTTGATTTCGACAGCGGCGTTTAGTCAGGCGAAAAAAGAAGGTGTTCATATCTATAACCCAAAAGCAGACGCTAAAGCTGAAATTGCTGCTGCGGTTGCAAAAGCAGCCAAAGAAAATAAACATGTTTTGTTACAGGTTGGTGGTAATTGGTGCAGCTGGTGTATTGCATTCCATAATTTGGTTGACAGCACAGCAACGCTAAAAAAATACATTAACGATAATTTTGAAACCGTTCTGGTTAATTACAGTCCTGAGAATAAAAACGAAACTGTTTTAGCCAGCTTAGGCTACCCTCAACGTTTTGGTTTTCCGGTATTTTTAATTCTGGATGGGAAAGGCAAAGTATTGCACATCGAAAATTCTTCTTACTTAGAAACCGAAGAAATTGGCGCTAATGGTAAAAAGAAAGTTGGGCATGATGTAAAGAAAATCACTTCATTTTTAAAAGGATGGACAACCACCGCGGTTAATCCCGAAACTTATAAGCCGAAGGCCAAATAGAGGTTTAAGGCAGAGGGTGTAAGGTTTAAGACCCAACGACAATAGCCGGAGCCTAAAAAAGTAAAAAAGCCGTTCTGATATAAAATCGGGGTGGCTTTTTTTGTTAATCGTCTAAATCATCTTCATCTAGTTCATCATCGAGGTTTAACTCATAAGAAGCCCTCGATGCTTCGTCGGCTTGTTCCAACAGATCTTTATCATGTTCAATGCTGGTGTCGTCGCCATTAATTTCGTTGATATTTTCAACATCATCCTCTCTGCGTAAAGCATCATTCGGATCGTTTGAATAATTGTCATCTTCTGGATCTATCATAACATTAAGGTTTTATATTAGATAATCGTTTTGAAAGCGAAATTGTTTTAGGAAAGCTAAAAGACTAAAGCTATAAATAGAGGCCCTGAAATAAATCCGATAGCTATCGGATCAGGGCGACGACATGGCTGAAGCTAATGCGGAATATTAACCCACTTCTCAGTGGCAAAAGATTCTTCGCTGCGCTCAGAATGACAAAATATTTATTCTTTATGTATTTTGTATCTCGGTTGTCAACAATTAAAGGCCATCTCCAAATTTATAAAACGGCGCCACGCCTACAGGCAACTTTCCTGTTGGTGCCAATCTGTTATTAATTACAGCAGCAGCTGAAATTTGCATATAATCTTCTTTTTGATAGGCAACAACCAAACCTTTACTGTTTTCTAAACCCGATAAACCAGCCAGATTATATGGATTTGCAAAGAGCGCAAAAACAGCATTCTTTGCCGATAATTCTTTAATAAAATTCTTTACACCTGCATTTAGCGGAATATTATTGGCTGGTCTTGCACGACTATCGTGAATACCCACAATCACCTGGTCGAATGCGCCGATTTCGCGGGCGATGTTGGAAATCTGAGTAGCACTGGCATCTTTATCCAGCACATAATAAACAGAGTTATAATAACCTTTCGAAACCTCTTTTTGGAAAGTGGTAACCGAAGGTACACCAATACTGATAATGGCCGTTCTTCTGATCGGGATGAGGCGCYTGATATAATCTTTACCTTTTAACAGCGTTACCGATGCATTTGCCAGCTCTTGCACCAAAGCATTGCTCGACTTGCGGTTTACACCTGTAATAACACCTTGGGTTACAATCGTATCGCGTTTGGCCAGGCCTGCCCAGTATTTTGCAGTCAATATTTTACGCACACTCTGGTCTATTTCGTCCATACTTACACGATCCTGCCTTACGGCTTTACGCACCAATTTAATGGCCCTGTCGCTGTTTTCAGATAGCTCAATAATATCGTTTCCGGCAATGATACCCATTAAATCAGCTTCACCATCTTTGAAATATTTTACCACGCCTTTCATATCCATCGCGTCAGAAATAATCAAACCTTTAAAACCTAATTTCTGCTTCAAAATACCCGTAACAATCGGTTTAGATAGGGTAGAAGGTAGGTTTGGTGTAGCATCTAACGATGGGATGTTCATGTGGGCAAYCATCACCCCCGATGCGCCTTGTTTAATCAGCTCTTTAAAAGGATACATCTCCAATGTATCTAACCGTGTAGCAGAGAAAGTAAGCTGTGGTAAATCGTAGTGCGAATCTACATCGGTATCGCCATGACCAGGGAAATGTTTCAACGTAGTTAATAAACCGCCATCCTGCATACCTTTCATATAAGCGGCAACCTTAGTGGTTACGTTATATTTATTTTCGCCGAAAGAACGGTAATTGATTACGGGGTTTTTGGGGTTGTTATTGATATCGGCGTCAGGAGCTAAATTCATCTGCATCCCCATGCGCTTGTAATCTTTAGCCACTTCAAGGCCCATTTTATACAATAATTCTTTGTTTTGGATGGCACCCAAAGTCATTTGATAAGGATAAGAAATGGTACTATCCAAACGCATGCCCAGGCCCCATTCACCATCATTTGCCACTATTAATGGCACCCGACTCAGTTTTTGATAAGCGTTTGTGGCTAAAACCTGTCGACCAGGGCCTCCCTGAAAAAAGATAACCCCCCCCAATTGTTCTTTTTTAATTACCTGACCAACTGAATCTGTATATTTTTTACCCAGATTGGTATGCGCTCTAACAAAGAACATCTGTGCAATACGCTCTCTGCGGTTAAGTTTGTTAAAAACCGAATCTACCCATTTAGGTTGATTGGCCAATAATTCTAAGTAGGTTTTCTGTTGTGCGCTTGCCGAAAATGCAGCGCCACAAAAGGCAATGAGTAGAAATAAGTTTTTTTTCACGTGTTTTGTTGTATCTGCTGCCGCTAAATTAGTAATCAAAAGGCGAATTAAACAAAAACCAATCCAAGTAATCGATTTAATACAATATGTTGTAAGCCCGTTGTTTTCTAGGTGCTGTATAGATTACAAATATTGATCTCTCCTATTTATACATTCCTTTGCCTTCAATGAAATCGATCACTTTATCGGGCAGGAAAAACTGAACATTCTTTTTCTCTTTAATGGCTTTGCGGATAAAAGTTGACGAAATTTCCATTAAAGGGGTTTTGGTAAAAGTGATGGAAGGATGATTTTCCCATTCGCTTACATTCGCCTCTGGGCGTGGGTAAACATAAATCTGATAGTTTTTTAAAAGTACCTCGTAGTTTTTCCATTTTTTGAATGATACCAGATTATCGGCGCCCATAATCAACACAAATTCCTTTTCAGGATATTTTTCGTGTAAGTAGGTGAGCGTATCGATAGTGTATGATGGTTGAGGTAGCGAAAATTCAATATCGCTCACACGGATATGCTCTGCATTTTCTGTCGCCAGTTTGGCCATTTCCAAACGGTCGTACATATTGGTTAAGCCACTTTTATCTTTTAGCGGATTATGTGGCGAAACTACCAACCATACTTCATCAAGCTCGGTATGGTTAGCCATGTAATTGGCAATAATTAAGTGCCCGGTATGGATGGGGTTGTATGAACCAAAGAAAAGACCAGTTTTTAGTTTATAGTTTTCAGTTGACATTTTTCAGTTCGCTACATTAATTGATGAACAGTTTAAGCAACACCATACTTCTCTGGATTATTGATCATGTGATTTAACAATTTTCCAACTTCGTCGCTTTGCAATGTTAATTTTTCGTGTTGCTCTTTATCAAGATATTTACACTCAAAAGCAAACTTTAACCAGCCTTTCGTCTCACTATTCTCCATATCACTGTCCGAAAGCTTACTGATGAAATGGGCTTTATATCTTCGTTTCCTATAAGCTTCAACTAAACAAATATTTGTAGATCGCGAAGACCTTCTAATCTGATCTGTTAATGAGTACATTTCGTCTTTTGGAAAAGACTTGCTGAGTTCGAAAATATTCATGGCCAACTCAAATGACTTCTTGTAAACTAATAGATCAGAAAAATCGTCCATAATGTGACTTTAAGATTTAACCAAACAATATTTTAAAGCACCCAAAACTGAGAATTGGAAACTATAAACTGCTAACTTTTTAAAAAATCTCCGACCAACTGCTCTGCTTCTGCACAAGCTGTAGCCAGATCGTAATTTTTTAAAATCACATCAAACTTATCTGCATAAAGCAGTTCTTTTTCAGCTTTGATAAAACGTTCCTGTAATTTTTCCGGACTATCTGTTCCGCGACCGCTTAAACGTTCTTTTAAAACATCTAATGATGGTGGCTGAACAAAAATGGCCAAGGCATCTTCTTCATATTTTCTTTTCAAACGGATACCGCCTTCTACATCAATATCAAAAATAACATGTTTGCCTTCATTCCAGATGCGTTCGATCTCTGAGCGTAAGGTGCCATAAAAAGTTCCGTTATAAACCTCTTCAAATTCCACAAATTCCTGGCGGGCAACTTTGTGCAAAAACTCTTCTTTACTAATAAAATAGTAATCGTTTTCATGTGTTTCAGCGCCTCTCAATTCGCGGGTGGTTGCAGAAATAGAAAAGCTCAGCTCAGGAAATTTCGTTAATAAATGGTGTACTATAGTGGTTTTACCTGCTCCTGATGGTGCCGAAAATATGATTAATTTGCCTTGTTTCATTTTGTAAGCTGAAAGCAAAAAGCTGAAAGACCAAAGCTGCTTTATGCTTTAGTCTTTAGTCTTTCTCCTTATAATACGTTTAATAACTGTTCTTTTATCTTTTCTAATTCTTCTTTCATACCTACAACAAATTGTTGCATCTGGGCGTCATTTGCTTTAGCGCCCATGGTATTAATTTCTCTTCCTATTTCCTGAGAAATGAAGCCCATTTTTTTACCGTTTGCTTCTTTGCTTGCTAAAGTTTGCAAGAAATAATC
The DNA here is from genome assembly GCF_056398925.1 of Pedobacter sp. 01T416_2. NCBI lineage: Bacteria > Pseudomonadati > Bacteroidota > Sphingobacteriia > Sphingobacteriales > Sphingobacteriaceae > Pedobacter > Pedobacter sp. 01T416_2. The sequence continues at coordinate 9,954 of NZ_JBFTQI010000027.1, read as the reverse complement.
GCAATGGCTTTTTAAACGTGTTTTCTCCTCGGTAATGTCTATTTTATCAATGTAGTAGATCAATTCCTGCTCGAAACGGTTCTGATCGATATTTACTTTGCCTACAGCATCATCTAAAAACTGGGTAAATTTATCGCGGATTGCGGTAATTCTTTTTGGTTCTAATTCCTCAACAGATTTGAAATAAGAAAGGATATTTTTAATTCTCAGTTCTAAATCGGCCTTTAAAACTGAGCCTTCATCTTCTCTGAATTTATTGAAATTGGCCAAAGCCGAGGTGAAAATCTGAAATAAATGGTTCCACTCATCCTCACTTACACTTTCTTCCTTGTAACTGATTACATCAGGAAAAGTTAATGCTGTTTGCAATAAGTTACTGCTATCAGCACCCAATTCGTTGTTAACGGCAATAAGCTGTTTGTAGTAGTGGCTTAATAAGGCCGTATTGATGGTAGCACCCGTAACTTCACCATTGGTACGTTCTACATTGATGCTTAAACTTACTTTTCCTCTTTCGATGTCTTTACTGCAGATGTTGCGCAGGATCAGCTCTTTATCAGAAAAAGCTTTAGGATATTTTAAATTCAGCTCCAGGAATTTACTGTTGAGCGATTTGATTTCGACACTATACTTTGCATTTGCATAATCGGCTGTTGCTAAGCCGTATCCTGTCATGGATTTTATCATGCGCAAAGATAGGGTTTTAAGCCGAAAGGAGAAATAATAATGGGCAAGGAGTCAGAGTTGTAGCATACCGGCATAAAATACCTTTATATTTAGAAAACTAGCGTTCAGTATTTCTTCGGGGATTGCAGCCCCGCTTTGCGCTTTACTTTGTTACACTACGTGCTCGCTGCAATCGGGTTTATGTACAATGTGGAGTAGTTTTTGGCAGGGGTCTGTTACCTACAAGGTGCAGAACCTTTGTTCCTAAACCTGATGTTCACGGACAGTAGGACTGCTTTAGCCAAAAGTACCGAATCCCTCATTTCAAATAAAGATTAAGTTATTTTATTAACAGTGCTAAAATTGCGTTGAAAGTTTTTTCCTTTAACATTCCCAGATCATCGGCAACCAGTCCCTTCGCCTCAATGGCTTCTCCAAATACTGTTCTAATCATCCCGGGGTTAAGTAAAAGTGGGTTCGTTCGGGGTAAATGTTCTTTACTGTTCAATATCGCAAAAGGTAAAATCGGTGTTTGGGTTTCTATCGCCAGGCGAAACGCGCCATCATAAAATGGATTTAAAGGCTTGTTTGATTTGTTCATTGTCCCTTCGGGAAAAATCAGGATCGATTGTCCATCGGCAAGGTCTTTTCTCAGTTCGGCTACAGAATGGTCTCGGCTTTCTCTGCTACTTCGATCAATCATCACCACCAAACGTTTGTAAATCCATCCAAATACCGGGATTTTAAGCATTTCGATCTTTCCCAGTGGGCTAAAGGCCTGTGGAATGCAGATTACAATGGCGACAGCATCTAAAAATGAACTGTGATTGCCTACGTAGATGTAAGCCCGCGAAGTGTCAATTTTTTCTCCGCCGGCAGAAAACCATAGAAAAGTGAAAAGACTAAAAGCCCATGCCCAGAATTTTAAAAAATAGAATGAAATTTTTCTTCCTGTTTTTTCCTTAAAAATACCTGTACTGATCAGAATAAAGGGGCAAACAATAAGCATGAGTATAAAAAATACAATTGCCGAATAGAGTAAATAAAATCCACTCATTAGTTTTCTCATGTTTATTAACGTTTATTTAACAGTTTTCAAGTTTAACAAATGTTAATTTTACAAAAATATTGGTAGATAAGAAAGTATTTTTTACTCCTTTCGTAAGGAAGATAATGGAGTTTTCTTGTTGGGATGTAACAATTAGGGCAGAAACAAACAACAAAACCGATATGCTGTTAAAATAGATAACTAATTTGCGCTACCAGATAATTTAACTTGCCATTTGATGCGATGAAGCATTTAAAAATTATTCTTCTATTGACCATCTTAACACAGGGCTTAAAAACAAAGGCTCAGGATTTTGTGCTGAAAGGTGTAGTAATTGAAAAAGGCTCAAATGTGCGGATTGCTTTAGCTGTGGTTACCAACATGCGCAGTAAAATGGGCGCCACAAGTAACGATATTGGTATGTTTCAGTTAAGTGCCCGTACTGGCGATACATTGTTGATTCAAAAAAGAAACCTGAATGAGCAAAAAGTAGTCGTTAAAACAGATGATGACCTGGTTGTTTATTTGATCAGAGGAAGTACTATGCTAGAGGAGGTTACAGTTAAAGGGCAGACCAAGAAGCAGGAAATGGAAAGCATAAAAAGCGATCTGAAACGAAATGGTTCATTTTATGCAGGTAAACCGCCTTTAATTTTGTTAAACCCTTTTGGTGGGAATCCGATAACATTTTTTTATGAGCTTTTTGGCAAAACGCCTGCAAGAGCGCGTAATTTTAACCGTTATTATAAAAAGGAGCTAAGTTTAATCGAGGTAGATAAGTTTTTTAATAAAAATTTAGTTTTAAATAATACTACCTTAACTGGAAAAGATCTGGACAAATTTTTGCTGGATTATTACCCGACACGCAGCATGACCATTAATTGGAGCAATTACGATGCTGTTAAATACATCAAAGAATCGGCTAAAAAATATACCGATACTTTGAAACATACAAATAACACACCATGAAAAACTTTAAATTTGGCATTATACTCTTCGTTTTTACCTCAATCAGCTTCTTCGCAAAGGCACAGGATTTTATTGTCAAAGGTGTGGTGATCGAAAAAGGTTCGAATATCAGGATTGCCTTATCCGAAATTACCAACCTACGCACCGGAATCGGTGTAGGCAGTAATGATATTGGTATGTTTCAGTTAAAAGCCAGAATTGGTGATACACTGTTGGTAATTAAACGCGACCTGATCGATCAACGTGTAGTGGTAAATAGCGAAAAAGATCTGGTAATTTATCTAGTTAGAGGAAGTACCACGCTAGCCGATGTTACCATTAGGGGGAATACCAAAAAAGAGGATCTGAACGAAATTAAGCGCGAGTTTAAAAATAAGGGCGTGTACAACGGGGGTAAAACAACGCTTTTGTCTGCTATATTCAGCCCTTTAAATGCGCTATACAATTTAATTGGCACTGACCCTAAAAATGCACGGAGATTTGGCAGATATGCCGATAATGAAATCAAACAATCGCAAATTGATGTATACTTCAATCAGAGTGTCATTAAAAACAATACCGAACTAAGGGGTGATACTTTAGAGAAATACATGTTAAACTGTCGTCCGGAATTTGATAAGGCAGAACATTGGAACAGCTACGATTACATTAAATACATTAAAGAATCTTCGAAGAAATTTACCGATACGTTAGGGAAGGGAAAGTAGTCTTTAGTCCGAAGTCTATAGTCGGTTTAGCGTTTTGAGTTTTAGGTAAAAAGTCGGAAGTCTGACGTCAGAGGTCAGAATTTTTAGTCTATATCAACAGTTAACCGACTAACCAGTTTATACAATTAACCAAATAAACCAATGACTACTGAACCAATGAACTTATATACTCAATGCTTCGCAAGCTTTCTCTGCAGCTAATTTTTCTGCGTTTTTCTTGTTATAATCTCGTCCGGTACCTACTTTTTCGCCCTCTACTACAGCACTAATGGTAAATAATTTAGCGCTTTCGCCTTCGCCATTCTCYGCCAGTTCGAACATTACATCCTTACCATGGCGTTGGCACCATTCGATCAATTTACTTTTGAAATTGGTTTCTGTAAGTTCTAAAGTGTGGATGTCGATGTGTGGTTTTACGATCCTGCGCAATAAAAATTCTTTGGTAAAGTTGTAGCCCTTATCCATATAGATGGCACCCACTATGGCTTCAAAAGCATCACCCAGCATCGAATTGTGCTTGGTTTGTACGCTCACTGAACGCTGATCGAACTGAATAAGCTTATCAAAACCAATTTTCTTTGCCAGCTGATTTAAATTAGCTCGGTTTACAATCTTCGAACGCATTTCGGTTAAAAAACCTTCTTCTTTGTAGGGGTAATGCTTAAAAAGCAGCTCTGCTATCACCGAACCTAAAACAGCGTCGCCTAAAAATTCTAAGCGTTCGTTGCTGCTCCTGCTTCCATTTTTTAAAACTTTTGCTACAGAACGATGCCTGAACGCCATTTTATAGAGCGTAACATTGCCTGGAACAAAGCCCAAAATGTTTTTCAGCTTTTTAACAAACTCCTTTTCGGGAGAGAGATAAAGTTTATATAATTTTAATATCGGCATTAAATAAATAACACAATTAACGGCTAATTAGCATATTTAACTAAGTTATCTATTTTTAATTAGCATACAAAATTATATAGTAGGGCTGTTAAATTAATCTTCGTATTTCTTAAAAATAACAGAAGCGTTATGGCCGCCAAAACCGAATGTATTACTTAAAGCAGCTCTAACGGTACGTTTTTGCGCTTTGTTAAAAGTAAAATTCAATTTAGGGTCAAATGCAGGATCATCTGTAAAGTGATTGATTGTTGGAGGAACAATGTCATTTTTAACAGAAAGAATTGCTGCAATAGCCTCAATAGCTCCAGCTGCACCCAAAAGGTGGCCAGTCATCGATTTGGTTGAGCTGATGTTTAAACGATAAGCATCCTCACCAAATAATGTACCAATGGCTTTGGTTTCACTAATATCACCAAGAGGCGTAGAAGTACCGTGTACATTGATATAATCTATATCCGCAGTTGTTAAACCAGCATCTTTTAGTGCATTGGTCATTACCATTCTAGCGCCTAAACCTTCAGGATGTGGTGCCGTTATGTGATTAGCATCGGCACTCATTCCACCGCCAACAAGCTCTGCATAAATTTTTGCACCTCTTGCTTTTGCATGTTCAAGTTCTTCTAAAATAATCGTTCCGGCACCTTCACCGGCTACGAAACCATCACGATCTTTATCAAAAGGGCGTGATGCTGTTGCCGGATCTTCGTTCCGTGTTGATAATGCATGCATGGCATTAAAACCACCCATACCCGCTTCGTTAATGATCGCTTCAGAACCGCCACTGATAATTACATCAGCCATACCCAAGCGGATATAGTTAAATGCATCAATCATTGCGTTTGTTGAAGAAGCACATGCCGAAACGGTTGCAAAATTTGGCCCACGTAAGCCGTATTTGATCGAGATATGCCCTGGAGCAATATCAATAATCATTTTAGGGATAAAAAATGGATTGTATCTTGGCGTACCATCTCCCTTAGCGAAATTTGAAATTTCATCCAGGAAAGTTTTCAATCCACCTATGCCCGCGCCCCAGATTACTCCGATCCGGTTGGTATCTAATTTTTCAAAATCAAAACCACCATCCTTCACAGCCTCATCTGTTGCTACAAGAGCATATTGTACAAACGGATCTAGCTTGCGGGCTTCTTTTTTCTCCAAAAAGTCTTCCGGATTAAAATTTTTAACCTCGCATGCGAATTTGGTCTTGAACTTTTCAGTATCAAAACCCTTAATAGGAGCAGCGCCACTCACCCCGTTAGTCAATCCTTCCCAAAAATCGGGAACATTATTGCCTATAGGAGTGAGCGCACCCAACCCTGTTACTACTACTCTTTTTAATTCCATTTATACTGAAAAAGCGTAATTCTATTTAACGTTTTTTTCCAAATAAGCAATTGCTTGACCAACTGTACCGATGGTTTCAGCCTGATCATCAGGAATAGCTACATTGAATTCTTTTTCAAATTCCATAATCAATTCTACGGTATCTAAAGAATCTGCACCTAAATCGTTGGTGAATGAAGCCTCTGGCGTAACTTCGCTTTCGTCAACACCTAGTTTTTCTACGATAATAGCCTTAACTCTTGAAGCAATATCAGACATAATTTTATAATTTAATGGTTAAATAATTCTGTGCAAAGAAAAATAAATTCTTACAATTTTCAAATGTTTTTATTTCGATACGTAATTTTGGTATCTCAATAACACAGCGAATATAGAATTAGTTTTTTAATTTCGTTCTGTAAATAATTTATTTCGCTTTGAATAAGACTTACCTAAAACTTACCTTAGACCTTGATTTTATACTAATTGCGATCACAGCACCCTTAAAAGACTATGTGCTCTGCCACAAAATTAATACCCGGTTAAATACTCAATTTGAAAAAATAGAAGACCATGAAATATTTTTTAATATCGACGAACCAGCCTGGTGTTTCTCGAAATATTACTTTTTTGTAGAGCAAGGTGAGGTAGAATACTACTTAATTTGCAATAAAAGCAGCGATGGTTTTCTAATTCCTGAAATGAACAAAGTAGATTTTTTTATTATTATTAAAGAATTTATTGATAAGGAAGATTTGGATTATTTAATCAACGGTTTAAATAAATTGCCTGATATACAGGTAGCTGCAAAGATAGATCCGGCCAAGTTAAAGAGCCGTGAGAATTTGGTAATATAAAAATTATATACTTGGTGTATTAAATACACTATATTTGACGGTTACAAACAAAGAACAAAAGAACAAAATATATAAAATTTGATGCAGTTTGATTATTTTAGATAATAATTAATGCTTTAAACTGCATTGCTAAAATCAATTAATTAAATGAAACCTTTTCATTCGAGAACTAAAATTGTTGCCACGCTTGGGCCTGCATCAGCAAAACCAGATGTATTATATAGTATGTTTAACGCAGGTTTAGATGTTTGCCGCTTAAACTTTTCGCACGGATCACAAGCAGATCACCAAGCGGTTTTGGATACCATCCGCGATTTAAACAAAAAATACGATTATAATGTAGGTATCCTTGCCGATTTACAAGGGCCTAAAATCCGTATCGGTTTAGTAAAAGAGGGTGGTATTAACCTGATCAATGGTAAAACTACCGTAATTACTACTAACGAATGTATTGGTAACGAAGAACGTATTTACATTACTTACCAAAACTTCCCTCAGGATGTTCAGGCGGGCGAAATTATCCTTTTGGATGATGGAAAGCTTCAAATGAAAGTGATTTCTACCAACTTAAAGGATGAAGTAGTTTGTGAGATTGTTCACGGTGGTATTTTAACTTCAAGAAAAGGTGTAAACCTGCCAAATACTAAAGTTTCTATTCCTTCATTAACACCAGAAGACCGCGAAAACTTAGAATTTGTTTTAGAAAATGATGTAGAGTGGATCGGTTTATCTTTCGTACGTAAGGCAGAAGATATTATCGAACTTAAAAAAATTATTGCAGAGCGCGGTAAAACTGCCCGTGTAATTGCGAAAATTGAAAAACCAGAAGCCATTGCAAATATCGATGAGATTATTGCCGTAACAGATGGTATTATGGTTGCCCGTGGCGATTTAGGTGTTGAATGTCCGATGGAAGAAGTTCCATTATTACAAAAAATGATCGTTGCTAAATGTAGAGCAGCTTCTAAACCTGTAATTGTGGCTACACAAATGTTAGAGAGTATGATCACTACACCTCGCCCAACACGTGCAGAGGTGAATGATGTGGCCAACTCTGTTTTAGATGGTGCTGATGCAGTGATGTTAAGCGGCGAAACTTCAGTTGGAGAATTTCCATTGATCGTTATTGAAACCATGCAAAAAATTATCCAGAACATTGAGCAGAACAACTATCCTTTCAACCCTGATAAGTTTTTAAAACCAAAATCGCCTTCTTTCTTAAGCGATGCCATTTGCGATTCAGCTTGTTTCTTAGCGAAACAAACTAACGCGGTAGGTATTGTATCGATGACTTTAAGCGGTTACACTGCTTTCGAAATCTCAAGCCACCGTCCGGAAGCTTTAACCTTTATTTTTACCAGTAACAGGGCTTTATTAAACGCAGTAAGTTTACTTTGGGGTGTAAGAGGCTTCTACTATGATAAGTGGGAAAGTACCGATAACACCATTATTGAGGTTAACGAATTCTTAAAAAGCAAAAAATTGGTTAAACAAGGTGATATCATCATCAATACTGCCGCTATCCCAATGGAAGCAAAAGGTAAAACCAACATGTTAAAAATTACGGTTATAGATTAATTTCTAATATCATATTTATAAAATGCTCCTGATTTTAATCGGGAGCATTTTTTTTATCAATAAAAAATATACTTTTGCAATCCAGCACGGAGAGGTGTCAGAGTGGTCGATCGAGCACGCTTGGAAAGCGTGTGTACTGCAAGGTACCGCGGGTTCGAATCCCGCCCTCTCCGCCAGTTTAAATAACTAGGTTTATTAAAGGCTTTTAAAATAAATGATTGTTGTTTTTTTAGCTTTAACCATTTTAACTTCCAGTTTAAATATTAAAATTGCTTCTACAATAATGCAGCTTTTATATTGTTGAAGATATGCTTTTAAAAAAGTGGACACATTAAAAAACAGATTTGTTGAAAGCAATTTTCATTGAAAGGGGAAACGTGTTTTTGATAAACCCCATATACTTTAATACCGAAATTCCTTCTTTTAATTCATCGATGTTACTATAAAACCTACCTGACATCTTGTATTTCAATTTATGCTCTTTAACTAAATAAAAACACTTATAACTCCCATATTTATCTTTTACCACAGTGTCAGCATAACCATCGAAATAATTAAAAGGATAAGTTTTTGTGATGGGAAGTAAAAACATTTTAAAGGAAATTGTTTTTGAGTCGGGATCTATAACAGTCGTTTTATAGTTCAGTTTCATCTGCGCGATTATGTACAATGGTAAAATAACCGTAAGTAAAGTACTTAATAGACCTAAACCTGAAAATTGAGGTATAGGATGTTTGCCAAAGTGTGCCGCATAAAACAAAAACACACAAAGGATTAATAATCCTGTCATTACAAACTGGCCAATGAACTGATAATTGTCAAATTTTGATTTAATCATTCTTTAAATTATAGCTCACTAATATAAATTATTTATCCCTTTTTCTAATTAAAAGAATGCCTAAACTCCAAGGGCGATAAGCGCATTTTTGTTTTAAAGAATTTACTGAATGACTGTGGATGCTCAAACCCAGCTGGTAGGCAAATTTCACTCACCGACAATTCAGGCGTCGAAAGTTTTTCTTTTGCTTTTTCAACTAACTTTTCGTGAATAAGTTGCTAGGTATTTTGTCTAGTCAAAGCCCTAAGCATATCGCTTAAATAACGTGGCAAAACTTTGGCCTCTGCTGCGGGGTAATGCACCTAATTTTGTGTCCTTTTCTGTATTTCGCATAGTTGCAATAACGTTCTGGCATCTTCAATATTTAAGGCTGAGAAAAATTATTTGGAGGAAATAAGTGGATAATATAGTATTAATTATTGCCGCTTTGTTGTAAGGATAACGCCAATACTTCTACCATTATTGCGCTTGGAAAAATATAGTTAAAAAACGTTGTTTCGATACTTTATAGCTTCTATTTTTGGCTTTTTACTTCCTTTAAAATTGAGTTTAAGATGTTGATAAACAAAGCCGAACTGTTTTCGAATTGCTAAGGAAGAACTAAATATCTACCAGATAAAAAACGAAATAGAATGAGCAAATATGTAATTGGTTTTCAGGAAATCGACAGGTCTAATCTTTTAGAAGTTGGCGGTAAGGGCGCCAACCTCGGCGAATTATCAAAAATTGAAGGGATACAAGTGCCCGATGGCTTTTGCGTAACCACCGAATCGTATAAGAGGATAACCGAAAACAATCAAGAGTTAAATAGCTTGTTGAAAGAATTAGAAAACCTTAAAGTAGAAGAGCATTCAACGATCAGTAAAATTGGCGGAAAAATCCGGACACTAATCGAAAATTTACCTATTCACTATGATATATCCGAAAAAATTGAAAGTTATCTTAACAATTTTGACAAGCATGAAGCCTTTGCTATCCGATCTAGTGCTACCGCCGAAGACCTTCCATCAGCATCTTTTGCAGGTCAGCAGGATACCTACCTGAACATTATCGGAAAAACAGTCATCTTAAAAC
>NZ_JBFTQI010000026.1:0-19456 GCF_056398925.1 Pedobacter sp. 01T416_2 | reverse complement strand
CTGCATGGTTGCACCAGGTTTGGTAGAAGTTTGTGAAATGTTTACTCCTGCTATTCGACCTTGGATAGCCTGTGCCACGTTGGGTGCGGGTATTTCACGAACTTTATCGCCCGATATGTTTGCCACAGAACCAGTTACCGATTCTTTGCGCTGGGTTCCATAACCCACCACTACAACTTGTTCAAGTTCAGCCGCGCTCGGGAGTAATGTCACATTGATTTCGGTTTGATTTCTCACCGGAACCTCGCGACTTGTAAATCCGATGTAAGAAAACACCAGTACCGAATTGCTTGTTGGAACCGCAATACTGAAGTTTCCTGTGCCCAGGGTTGTTGTACTGGCTGAGGTTCCTTTGACCAGTATACTTACGCCTGGAAGGGGTTTTCCCTGATCATCCACAACACGCCCTTTTACTTGGGTTTGTGCATGTGCGGCAACCACAAAAAGTGCAAAAAAAGCAATCAGTGATAGTTTGGCTAGACATTTGGAAAGTCCTGCACCAGGCTTTACAAAAAACTGTAAAAATTCATTCCTCATAAAAATTTGGTTTATAATGGTTAAAATTCATGCTTCACGCAGTAATGAGCGGACTGGTTATCCAAAAAACTAGATAATGTGTATCTCTTAACAGGAGCAGACAAGCATGATAGAAGTAAAGTTATTCGATGAGAAGAAAAGCGGAAGTGTCAATTGTTCATAAATATGGAATAAATGTTCAAAGGAAAGGATCGACTAAAAACGATTATTAAACGAGGTAATTCCTTCGACCACAAAACACAAAGCCGTTTTATGCAATCGATTGTAAACTAAACAGATGCAACAAAAAGCCACTTCAATAATCTTTAACGACAACAAATATTGAGGGAGGCCGTTTCGATTATTTATTTTTTTCGAAGCAATAAAAAATTGCAGTAATGATCTTTTCAAAAACCCGAAATTTTGAATGTTGTTGGTGCTATAAACTTGAATTCTATTAATAATGTGCTTTTAGGGCTATTCTTTAGATATTTTAGTATTAGTGTCGTCACCCTGACCTGTAGCGCAGCGGAAAGCTACGCAGTAACTTCATTTCAGGGTCTTAATAGCAGGAAAGATGCTGACCACGTAGTAGCTATTAGACCTTTAAAATAATGAAAACTGCTAATAAAATAAATTCAGCATGACGATCGCGTGAGGTAAAGCAGCTGTAAACACTCACTATGATTTAAATATTAATCGAACTCACTTACTCAAAAACAGCTACGAAACCATCATTCTTTTTGAGGTCGATTTTCAATTCTCCAGAAGCTGATATTTTTATTTCTTTGGCAACAAACCCGTTGTGGCTGTCACTATCGTTTCCTGAAGAAATAAGTTTACCTGCTTTGTTTTTAAGAAAAGTGAGATTTAACGCAAGGGATTTGTCGAGTGGTTCTCCATTCAATCCTGTAACGTACCATTTGGAACCCGATTTTCTGGCTACAACATATAATTTGCCCGGGTATCCATCAATAAATTTTACATCATCCCATTGTGCCGGCAACCCTTTTAAGAAATCTTTAACCTCGACAGGTACATGGCTCATCCCATCCGGTGTTTCGGCATAGTGCTGTATGCCTGATAAAAAGGCCACTGATGTAGCCAGTTCGAATGCAGCGGTTGTTTGTCGTTCAATATTGGGGATCTTGTATAAACACATCGGCGTGAAATCCATCGGATCAAATGCATTTCTGATCATGGCACTGGCAACCATGTGTTGAGGTGCTTTGTTGGCCGCATCTTGCCCGAATGTGATCATTTCGTATCCCAGTACAGCTTCTGCGGTCATTAAATTTGGATAAGTCCGTTGCAATCCCCTGGGCAGTGTAGCCCCATGAAAATTGACCAACAAATGGTGGGCGGCGGCATCGGTTAAAATATCATGGTAGTAAGCAATCATAGATTGTCCGTCGCCACCAAAAAAATCGATTTTGATACCTTTAACGCCCATTTCTTCAAGCCTGCTAAACTCCTTCACCCGTTTCTCATGCGTTAACAGTTTATCTCTCGGTGTAAATTTTACGGTATTCCAATCCCCTGCTGAATTATACCAGAGCAACATGCCCACATTTTTTTTTCTTGCGTAGTCAACCAAAACCGCAACCGAATCATATCCAATAGTCTGATCCCAATTTGCATCGATCAAACAATACTGCCAGTTCATATCGGCAGCGTAATCAATATATTTTTTCTGAACAGGGTATATCGTCGCTTTATCCTTTTCCAGCACCCAGCTCCATGCGGCTTTTCCGGGCTTTACGAAGGATAAATCTTTTAATCTGGATGCAGGAGCAAGATCTGTACCGAGGGTTGATTCCATAATTGTAGCCAGATCGCCTATTGCAATGATCCGCCAGGGCGTAATCCATGGAAGCGTAGATTCGGGATAAAGGGCTCCTCCTTTTATTTTTTCAGCTTCCTGGGGAAAATTGATCCGATATTCTCCGCCAGGTGATAAACACTGCAAAGAGGTTCCACAATAATTTCTTTCCAGTCCTGCTTCCGTAAGCATCACCCAGGTATCGCCTGTTTTAAATAAAGCCGGATATACCCACCCGTTAGCACTGGAAGATGGCGTACCTACCGGGATAGCCATATTGTAGTATACCTCGTAGGAAGGATTGGTATGTTCAAATCCCGTTTGTGCCTCGGCTTTGGCCTGTAACCAGGCCAACGTACCTTCGGCAAAGTGAAAACTTGTCTGTTCTGACTTTATTTTTCTTAACGATTGATCTTTTTCCGGAAATTCGTAACGAAAGGCGGCCCCATCATTAGAAACACGAAAAATAATATTCATTCTTTTACCTGTTGGCGTTTTGGTCGATATCACCAATTCATTTGCGGTATAGGTAATCGATTTCTTTTTTGCATTGCGCATTACATAGGTCTCTTTCAATTTTCGCTCCGCACTCCCAACAACTTTTAATGACCTCGTAAAGTCTTCATCTTCTCGGATAATGCCCAGTTTAGAATTTTGTAAGATTGTTTTTTTACTCCTGGCAATGCTGTAGGTTCCCTGAGCGGGATTGCAGGTGAGAACAATTTTCCCATCAGGACTGGAAACATGATAGCTTACTGCTTCCTGTGCATAAATGCAGGTATTTACAAGGGTGAAAATGATAAATAAACGGATAAATTTCATGAGATCTAATTATTTGAGTAGCAGCGTATACAACCTGCCTGGTTTGGTTGATATATCGTAAACAAAAGTCTTTTTCAAAGGAGTAGCGGTTAAACGGGCTTCGGACGCTACAATAGGTTCCTGGGTTTCGGCAATGGAATAGAACATATTTGGATTAGTGCCCACTGCATTTTTCAACTCAATAAGGTCGCTTTTCATTTCATTGGGAACCCTTAACCGTAAATTTCCGCCAAGCGTTGATTTAATTACGGCTTTGATTACCTGCCCATTAGACCATTCGAGACTGAGTACCTCAAAGCCTCCCCTGGCCCTTAACCCTTTAATGGAACCTTTTTCTTTCCATACATCTGGCAAAGCGGGCAGTAAATGCAATGCCTCATCAGCACTTTGCATCAGCATCTCGGTAATACCAGAGGTACAGCCAAAATTACCATCTATCTGAAAAGGTGGATGGGCATCAAAAAGATTATTGTAAGTGCCACCACCGCCCGGATTAACGCCTAGTGGTGTGAGTTGGTTTTGAATCAGTTGGTAAGCATGATTTCCATCCTGCATCCTTGCCCACCAGTTTATTTTCCAGCCCATACTCCATCCTGTAGATACATCGCCTCTTTGAAGCAAGGTATTTTTTGCAGCAGCATAAAGTAAGGGCGTACGGTAGGCAGAAATTTGGTTGGAAGGGAATAAACCATAAAGGTGAGAAATATGTCGGTGTTTATCGTTTGGACTGTCTATATCATCCAGCCATTCTTGTAATTGGCCGTGTTTACCAATGTGCATAGGCGATAACTTATTGCGCATCTGCAATAAACTATCAGCAAAAACATTGTCAACTCCCAGTATTTTGGCAGCACGGATAGCGGTAGAAAACACATCGAAAACAATTTGGTTATCCATGGTGGTACCCGCATCAATAGAGGAGCCTCCATGTGCCGCAGGGGCATTTTCAGGAGAAGTACCTGGATTAACCACCAAATACTTCAGAGTTGGGTGCAGCACCAGAAAATCTTTGTAAAAAGTTGCTGCATCTTTTAAAACAGGATAGATGCTTTTAAGGTATTTGCGGTCTCCTCCATAAAGGTAATGTTCCCAAAGATGCTGACTGGCCCAGCCACCGCCACCGTTCCAGATTCCCCAGAATGCACCATCCACTGGGCCGGTGCTTCTCCAGATATCGCTATTGTGATGCGCCATCCAGCCCCTTGCGCCGTACATGTTTTTAGCAGTGGCCTTGCCCGTTTCGGCCATTTCACCTACCATTTTAAGAAAGGGCTGGTGCAGCTCGGGCAAATTGGTCGGCTCTGCGGGCCAATAATTCATTTGGGCGTTAATATTAATGGTGTATTTGCTGTCCCAGGGAGGGTAAAGCTTATCATTCCAGATGCCTTGTAAATTGGCAGGCTGACCTCCAGGCTGAGAAGAACTGATTAACAGATAGCGGCCAAACTGGTAATATAGATTAACAAACTGAAGATCTGTTGTATTCCTGAAATTCATTAACCTTTTATCTGTTGGTAAGTCCGTACCATCGCTCCCCCCTAAATCAAGCTGAACACGATTGAAGTATTTGTGATAGTTGATGAGATGGTTAGCCAGAATTTTATCATAAGATTTCGCCGAGGCCCGGTTCAGGTACTCCAATGCCCGGTTAGCGGCATTGCCGCTGATGTCATTATAATGGTTAAAATTGGTAGCTATGGAAATGAAAATGGTTACCGCATTGGCATGCTCAACAACAATACTCGAATCGGTAGCTTTTAATGTACCCCCTTCATTGCTGAATCTGCTGATTACGTTGTATTTTACAAGCCCTTTGACACCTTCATGATCGCTGGTTAACCCTTCCATTACCAGATCTTTAACAGCAGAGGTACTGATTGAAACCTTTTTATGGGGCGTGGTGTAATTTGCGGTAAAAGAAATGCTGGCGGCTTTAGTGGCGGTAAGTTTCATTACCACTACGCGATTACCGTGTGCGGCAAAAGCCGTTCGGGTATAGGTTACATCGCCAATATTATAGCTTGTTTTACTTAGGGCATTTTYGATATCGAGTTCTCTGTAGTAGTTCTGATACTTTTCATGACCAGGGAAAACGAGTTGAAGATTGCCTGCTGGCTGAAAGATTTGTCCGGATGATTTTTTCCCAAACATGATTTTATTGGCCAGGTTTTCAGCTTCCTTATGCTGCCCTTGAAAAATGAGTGCGCGGATTTCAGGTAAATGGCTCAAAGTTTCCGGAACATCATTTTGATAGGGACTACCACTCCACAGGCTATGCTCATTAAGCTTTATCACTTCTTTTGCCACGTTGCCATAAATCATTGCCCCTAAAAAGCCATTACCAACAGGAAGTGCATTTTCCCAAACAGCACCTGCAGGTTCTTCGTACCAAAGCTTTAATTTTGATTTTTCAGGCACCTGTGCAAATGCCAAAGTGCCTGTAAAAAGCAATAAAATTATCTTACTGAATCTCAGTACCATGTTATGGATATTCATTGACAAAGGGGGCTAATTGTTAAATTTCATAATCGTTATTTTTAAACTGCTGGCATTACAACAATGTTAGTAAATTAAGCGCTTTTAACCACAGATGCGCACAGATAAACACAGATTTTTATATCTGTGAGCATCTTCTATCTCCCGAAAATCGGGACAAGTCGTGGTTAAATTATTTTCACTTATGCCGATGGCTTAACTTAATGACATTAGGCATTACCATGCCTGATATCCGTTCATTTGGAGTGGTTTTTCCTGATCCACAGCCCCACTCAGCCTTCAGAACCATAGTCTTCATCCCTTAGTTATTTCTTTACCAACCTCACATAAAATACCCTTGCCGTTGATTTTCCATCTGAAGGTGAAAATTTAACCGAAATCCGTTTTTTGCCTTTTAGCATTTCTTCAGGGATTGGGTATTCCTGGTTATAGAAGCCTGTTTTTTGTGGCCCCTGCCCCGCATCTACACCAACCAGTTTTTGATCATCGAGATAAATATCAAATTTATCACGGCCGCCACTCGTATGGTAACGAACATTTAGGGCCAGCTGATCTGCACCCTCGGTATTCATTTCGTAGCTAAAGAAACCATTTCCCGTTGCATTGCGCCAAAATTGATCCAGATAAGATCCGGTGTGGGAATTATTGTTTTTCATCTGGTGATCTACCTCTGGCTGCTGTTCTCCTGGTGCAACAAAATCCACTGTGCGGCTTTCCAATGCAAGTTTTTCATTTTCTACACGGGTAGCAGAATCGAGGTAAGCGGCATACTGGCCAGGTGTGAGTGCCATCCAGTACATCATGTAACGTGAATCGTGAATGCGGTAAAAAGGCTCCAGGGTAATTTTTTCAGGATTTTCTATCCGCTCATTCACAAAAGAGAACTTCATCGACTGACCTTTTATTGGCTCGATTTTCTTGCCGATATCGTCAACATGCTCATCAATAAGAATAGGTGCCTTATTAATGGGCAGTTTTTTGCCACTGGCGATATGCCCCCAACGACTATTGTCTGCTACCAGTCCTTTAAGTGCTGCTGTTTCAGTTTTAGCACCCAATAAAATCGGTCCGTGCATAATTGCCACATACTCAGGCAAATTAGGCATCCGTTCAACGGTGGTTTTCATGGGCAGGCTCAGCTCTACCACATCTCCTTTTTTCCAGTTACGGCCAATTCCCAGATAAGCATTCGGAAGCAATTTATAGTCGGCTTTTTTACCATTGATTTTCACTTCCATCATTTCCTTACCGGTCCATGATGGCTTTCTGATCATCAACATTAACCGGGCGTTTCCATCTGCGACAACCAGTCTGGTTTTTTCCTCATCCGGAAAAGTAGTTTCCTGCCTTATTGTAATGTTTTTCTCTTTCCAGTTGAGTTCAGAGGCAATAAACAGGTTAAGGTATAAAGTATCTTTTTGATGGGTGTAAATAAATTCGTTGTACTTGCTGTGGTTCTCCATACCACTGCCCACGCAACACCACATACCTTCATTCGGTGCCGAATATACGCGGTAGTGCCTTGGCCGGGCGGGCGTAAAATAAACATAGCCACCATGTTCGGGATGTTGGGACGAAAGAATATGGTTATACAGGGCTTTTTCGTAAAAGTCAACATATTTTGCATCGGGTTTTTCCCTGAAAAGTCCTTCGGTCAGTTTCAGCATATTGTAGGTGTTGCAGGTTTCTGGCCCTTCCACATCATCTACAAAATCAGCACTGGCAACAGCACTTGGAAAAAATTCCCTGCGGCTGTTTCCACCAAAGGCCAAAGATCTTTTGCCTGTTACTGTTTCCCAAAAAAACTGACTGGCCTGATCATAATTCCCTTGATGGCTCAATTCTCCGATCCGTTGGAAGCCAACTGCTTTTGGAACCTGGGTGTTGGCGTGTTTATTATCAAGGTTGTCCTGCCCGTTGGCCATAGGCGTAAGCAATTGCTGATGAGAAAACCGCATCGCTGCGTTCAGGTATTTTTTATTGCCGGTAATCTGATAGGCATCAGCCAATACTTCATTCATCCCACCTTGTTCTGTATCTAACATTTGCTGCATCTGTTGCTCATTAAGCTTCGAGGTAATGGCTATCGTCCAATCGCAGAATTTTAAAAATACCTCCTTCGCATCTTTACTTTCCCCATAAATCCAGGCATCGCGCAAACCCGCAAAAGTCTTGTGAACATTATACCAGGGTACCCAGGCAGCTTGATAAGCTTTGAAGTTTCCTTCTTTAAGTTTCATCCAGATCTCCTTACTATTGGGAACACCTCCTGCATATCCTATTCCCCATTCTGAATGTGAAGTGGTATTTTTATTCTGGCAGGCTTTCAATATTGCTACGATTTTTTCCATCCTGCTTTTGCATTCTGGATTACCTGTTGAGGCATAATTAAGTGCAAGTGCACTAAGGTAATGTCCGGCGATATGCCCATCTAGCCCTTCCCAGTTATCATAGCCTTTTTTATCTGTAGGAAGCGCTGCCTGTTTAAGGTAAGGATAAAGCAACCGATCTACATCATAAGCCAATAGTGTTTTTATGTTAAGGTCTCTGGCGTGATCAAATGGTCCACTAAGCAGTTTTACCTGTTTTAAAGGAAACGAATTGGCATAAAATCCCGTTTGCGCCCCAACATTTCCACAGAAGCCAATGTTAAATAGGACAGAAACGCCCAGGCAAAGGAAATGCTTTTGCAAAAGATCGTATTTTGGGAATGTCAACATATAATTTTACTAAGAAGGTTTATTTAAACAAGGTCGAGGAGAATTGATAAAGGTTATTCCGCCAAACAGGCCAGGTGTGCCCTCCCGGATATTCGTGATAACTAAAATTGATATTCAGCGCTTTAAATTTATCCATCATCATCTGGCAGTTATTATAGGCAATATCCTCTTTCCCGCCCATGGCAATCCACAATTGCTTTAGGTTGGCATTGATTTTTTCACGGTTGTTTTTCATCCCTACATACTGAAGGTCGGCAATTGTATTTTGACGCGGCACAACCCATCCTGAACTGAATACACCCAGGTATGCGAATTTATCGGTATTGTTAATCCCGGTATAAAGCGTGTGCATCCCACCCATCGATAAACCTGCCAATGCCCTGTTTTGCGCATCGGTTTTGGTGCGGTAAGTGCTTTCAACCAATGGAATAATCACTTCTTTCAATTCTGATTCGAAGATTTTTAAGCTAGCCTCGCCAAAGGCAGCTCCACCTACATTTGCACTGGGCATTACAATAATCATTGGTTTGGCTTTTTGAGCGGCAATAAGATTGTCGAGAATCAGATCTGTTTTACCCTGGTTGGCCCAGCCGGTTTCATCTTCTCCCCCTCCATGGAGGATATAAAGTACCGGGTATTTCTCGTTTACCTGTGCATCATAAAAAGGTGGTGTGTAAACATACAGCTGCCTCCATGACCTGGTTATTTTTGAGTAATATTTTTTAATCCGGAGCTCGCCATGCGGAACATCCTTCAACGCATAATAGTCGCCTTTTGAAAAAGGAATTTCAATTCCGCTGGCCATGCGCCCCATTCCGAAATAAGACTTACTTGCCGGATCTGCTACAGGAAGGCCATCAATGATGAGCGAATAATAATGAAATCCTTCACCCAAAGAATCGGTTGTAACGGTCCATCTGCCATTTTCATTTTTGACCATATCATACTTTCGGCCCAGATCTACCTGAACACTGTGCGCATTGGGCGTCGAAAGATTGAAAACAACTTTATGGTCATCGGTAATCTGCGGATAGCCGCCAGACCCAATATTGGTTGAGGCCGGCGCACCTGCTACCGGATATTTTGAAAAAGTAGTGGTATCAACCGGTTTAAATAGCAATTGCGAAAACATATATAACCCATTCTTCCAAACTTTAAAATCATGAAAACCAGGCTCGATAAAATAGATATGTGGCACCTTGTTTTTAGTCAGATAATCGTGCGTACGCTTACTGTTGATAATGAGGTTATCACTAGCTCCGCAAGAGATGAATAACAACTTGAGCATGGCTGCGGCCTTTTTTGGATCAGGTACAAGCACTTCTGGCATTTTGGTATTCGGCGCTGAAGAAAAGCCAGCTATCCAGGCAAATTTATCCAGATTTCCCAATCCAAAATTCAAAGCCTGTCCTCCCCCCATTGATAAACCTGCAATCGCCCGATGTTCGCGGTCTTTATACACGCTGAACTTCCGTTCCACAAAAGGAATAAGATCATTAATTAAATCTTTCTCAAAAGTAGCAAAGGCCTGCACTTTATCCTTGTCCATAATGTTCCCAATGGCACGGTCATCTTTCATGGCTCTGCCGTTCGGCATAATTACCACCATAGGTGCCAACTTACCGGCGGCATAAAGATTATCCAGAATCACCTGGGGATTACCTCCATTAAGCCATTCTTTTTCATCACCTCCGATACCATGCAAAAGATATAAAACCGGATATTTTAATTGTTTAGTGTAACCTGGCGGCGTGTATACCAATGCTTTACGGTTATTGCCGACAGTTTTTGACGAATAGGTCAAAGTATCGATTTTTCCGTGCGGAATTGCAGGCTGAATGACGTCAAAGCCCTCTGGGCCACTGGACACGATCTGCTGAGCAAAACCATCAAGCGTATAAGCACTTAAACTGACAAAAAGCAATGTTATTTTTACGAAGAGGGATTTATTTGTTTTTTTCATATCTGGTTAGGTTAAGGGTATGTTATTAGCTATTTATCTGCCTTTTACCGGGCTAACACCGGTAGTGGTTTCTACAATTTTCTGTATAGTGCCATCCTCATTATAATGCATATCATCTACACAGATAGACCTTCTATAACTACCACCTGTGGGCAAAGAGCCATTGTGGTAAAAAAAGTAAGATTTGCCCTTAAAATCGATAACACCAGGATGAGTAGTAAAACTGTTGGGAACATTTCCCTGGATAATACCTTTGTATACCCAAGGCCCCTGTGGCCCCTTAGCCATACAGTATTCAATCATTTCGGGTTTGGTTCCCGCGCCGGCATAGATCAGATAATAATTGCCTTTTCTTTTATAAACCCATGGACCTTCAATATAGTTTTTGATGTCAAGCACCTGGATTTCTCCATCCATCTCGATCATATTTTTTTTCAGTTTGACACTTTTACAACTTCCATTGCCCCAATACAGATAAGCCTGCCCATCATCATCGATAAAAACAGTGGGATCAATGTCATCCCAACCATGCTTTTTATCGGTAGTCATCTCATTGGTTACCAAAGCCTTGCCAATTGCATCTTTAAATGGCCCAACAGGGCTATCAGAAACTGCCACACCGATCGCCATCCCTCCTTTACTCTCCTTGTTTTTTTGGTGGCCTGTTGATACATACCAATAAAACTTTCCATCTCTGTAAATACACTGAGCGGCGTACGCATCTCCCGCGGCCCATGAAAATGCCTTTGGCGAAAGCAGCATGCCATGATCTTCCCAGTCGACCATATTTTTTGACGAGAACACATGCCAATCGGGCATTTTATAATTGGTATCTTTCACCGTTGCGGTATCATGCCCAACATACAGATAAACTTTATTTTTATATACCAGTGGTGCCGGATCAGCAGTAAACATTTGTTTGATAATTGGATTTTGCGCCTGCGATTTAAAATGCACCGCAAAAACCAGTGTTGATAACAATAGGAAGAGGGCTTTAAATTTCATTATTATTTTTATTTGGTCAGTAATCAGTTTGTTTGATGACGATATTTTCACCTTGATAGGTTAGGTACTGCTTGGCTTTTATTTATCATTCCTGATGCTTTGCCATCAATGAAGACAATTTTAAAAACCTTGTCATGGTTTTCAAATTCCAGCTAAAATAGCCTGATTATCTGATGAGCGTTAAGTCAATTGTGAAAATTATAGCAATGAATGTTCAATATCCCCCTATGTTCGTCCTAATCATCGGATGAAATAAAATTTAAAGGGTCCAAACAGCTAGATCGAAACATTTGTCACAGATTTTTATCGAAACGTACACATCCCGAAGTGAAACTATTTGGAACTTGCAAAAGTTAAGAAAACCAAATATATGAGACGATTCTTATTTTTAACAATATTTACCACGTTAGCCCTTCTACACGTTATCTGTCCAATTCAGGCACAGGAATATCCATTTAACGATTACAAATTACCTTTTGATAAAAGGGTTGATGATTTGGTGTCCAGATTAACACTTGAGGAAAAAGTTTTTCAGATGCTTAATTCAGCACCTGCAATTCCAAGATTAAAAATTCCGGCTTACGATTGGTGGAATGAAACACTGCACGGAGTGGCCAGAACGCCGTTTAAGGTTACCGTATACCCGCAGGCCATTGCTATGGCGGCCATGTTCGATCCTGCAGCGCTGGCTACAATGRCAGACTATTCTGCTTTGGAAGGGCGGGCAATTTACAACAAAGCGGTTGCGCTTGGCCGTACGAATGAACGCTATCTGGGACTCACCTATTGGACACCCAATATCAATATCTTTAGAGACCCGAGATGGGGACGCGGTCAGGAAACCTATGGAGAGGATCCTTATTTAACTGCTACACTGGGCGATGCATTTGTAAGGGGTTTGCAAGGCGATGACCCAAAGTACCTGAAAGCGGCGGCTTGTGCGAAACATTATGCTGTACACAGCGGACCCGAGCCTTTACGCCACGTATTCAATGCAGATGTTAGTGCCTTTGATCTTTGGGATACTTATTTGCCAGCATTTGAAAAACTGGTTACGAAATCGGAAGTTGCCGGAGTGATGTGTGCTTATAACGCATTTCAGGGGCAACCATGTTGTGGCAGCGATCTTTTAATGACCGACATTTTAAGAAAAAAATGGGGTTTTAAGGGTTATGTTACTTCAGATTGTTGGGCCATTGATGATTTCTTTAAAAATCACAAAACCCATAAAGACGCAGCAAGTGCATCGGCTGATGCGGTTTTTCATGGAACTGATCTAGACTGTGGAACTAATGCTTATAAAGCTTTACTTACTGCGGTTAAAAACGGTATTATTACAGAAAAAGATATTGATGTATCGGTAAAAAGACTGTTCATGATCCGGTTCAGGCTTGGCATGTTCGATCCGCCTTCGATGGTGAAATACGCCAATACACCAATAACAGTTTTAGAAAACAGTGCCCACAAAGCACATGCACTTAAAATGGCAAGGGCATCGATGGTTTTGTTAAAAAACGAATCAAACACACTTCCGTTAAAAAAGAATCTAAAGAAACTTGTGGTGCTTGGTCCGAATGCCAATAATGATATTTCGGTGCTTGGAAATTACAATGGTACCCCCTCAACCATTACAACGGTTCTTCAGGGCATAAAAGATAAACTGGGAAATCAAACAGAGGTGATATATGAGCAGGCAATTTCGTTTGCAAGCGATACGATTCTACATTATCGAAATTTAGAGAACCAATTAACCGCAGATGGTCACAAGGGTTTCAAGGCCGAATATTACAAGGGTATAGAACTGCAGGGAGCACCTTTTTTAACACGGTTCGAAGAATCAATAAACCACAACTGGCAAGAGGGCGAGCAAATTGGCGAAGGTTTGGCGGCCAACCATTTTTCGGCCAGGTTTAGCACGGTGTTTAAAGCTTTAAAGTCAGAGGAAATTACCTTTGAAGTAGATGGGGATGATGGCTACCGTTTAAAGGTAAACGGGCAAAAAGTTTTAGATGCCTGGTCTAAAAACAGGTGGGGCGCTAAAACGTATAAAATTCCTGTTTCGAAGGATTCTACATACAAAATTGAAATGGAATACTGGCAAGGTGAGGGTGGAGCAAAGGTCCGCTTTGCGGGAGGTACCTTTGGGCGCACAGATTTTACTGAGTTGGTTGCACGCCATCGCGATGCAGATGCATTTATATTCGTGGGCGGCATTTCTCCACAGCTCGAAGGCGAAGAAATGAAAGTAAATGTACCTGGATTTAATGGAGGCGACAGAACCTCGATCATGCTTCCCCAGGCACAAACCTCACTGATGAAAGCTTTAAAATCGAGTGGCAAGCCAGTTGTTTTTGTGATGATGACAGGAAGCGCCATCGCCATTCCATGGGAAGCCGAAAATATACCCGCCATTGTTAATGCCTGGTATGGCGGCCAATCGGCAGGAACTGCAGTAGCTGATTTGTTGTTCGGTGATTACAGCCCTTCAGGAAGACTTCCGGTAACCTTTTATAAGAGTGACAAGGATCTAAAAGATTTTAATGATTATAATATGGAGAATCGGACCTATAGGTATTTCAAAGGCATACCTCTTTTTGGGTTTGGATATGGATTAAGCTATTCTACATTTAATTATCACAACTTTATCTTACCTTCAAACCTTAAATCAGGCAAAGGAACAAGTTTGTCTGTAAAGATCACCAATACCGGTAAAATGCAGAGCGATGAGGTTGCCCAGTTGTATGTGATGCACAACAATTTAAAAATCAAATCAGCTAAAAAAGCCCTTAAGGGATATCAAAGGGTTAGCCTGGCGCCTGGTGAAAGCAAACTTGTTCATTTTAAATTATCACCTGATGAACTTAGTTATATTGATGATAAAGGAACAAAAAGACCACTAAAAGGCGAGGTCACATTATCAATTGGTGGAAGCCAGCCCGATGAGAAGCTGAAAACAAGCGGTAATATTGTAACCAGAAAACTAATAATCAACTAGATGAAAAAGATTAGCCTGCTATTGATTATCATTACAGCTACTGCACATTTTCTGAAGGCTGAAGATGGACACCAACTTTGGCTCCGCAATACCGCTACCAAGCAGGTGAAGGTGGTATCACCAAGAAAGTCGCCGGTATTAACCATTGCTGCACAAGAAATTAAAAACGGGTGGCTGGGAAAAGATGGCGCAGAACTAAAATTTGATTTTGTTAAAGATGGCTCGGTTACCAATGATGGATTTCGTTTGGAAGGCGATAAAATTGCCGCTAAAACGGATCTGGGTATCCTTTATGGAAGCTACGAGCTCCTTAGAAGGCAGTATTTAGGAAAGTCTGATCAAAATTATGCGTCCAATCCCTCCTATTCAAGAAGAATCCTTAACCATTGGGATAATCTGGATGGTTCTGTAGAACGCGGGTATGCTGGTGCTTCGATATTTTGGAGGCAGGGCGATTCTTCGCTTCAACTTAGCCAGGCAGACATCGCTTTGTACAAAGAATACGCAAGAGCCAATGCCTCAATAGGCATAAATGGCACAGTACTCAATAACGTAAATGCTTCAGCAAAAATCCTCACCACAGCCTATCTCCAAAAGGTTCAGTCTATTGCCACAGTATTGCGCCCGTATGGCTTAAAAGTCTATTTATCGGTCAACTTTTCCTCACCCGTTACAGTTGGGAAACTTAAAACCGCCGACCCTCTTGATCCTGCTGTTAGGCAATGGTGGGCAGCTAAGGCCAAAGAAATTTATTCACTTATTCCTGATTTTGGAGGATTCCTTGTAAAAGCCAATAGTGAAGGGCAACCTGGCCCTCAAAATTTCGGAAGGACACATGTTGATGGTGCCAATATGATGGCTGATGCACTCTCCCCTTTTGGAGGGATTGTAATGTGGCGTGCCTTTGTATATCAACCAAGTAATGAAGATCGTACGAAACAAGCCTATAATGAGTTTTTAAAATTTGATGGTAAATTCAAGAAAAATGTAATTATCCAGATCAAAAACGGACCACTTGATTTTCAGCCCCGAGAGCCATTCAGTCCCTTATTCGGAGCCATGATTAAAACCCCTGTAATGCCAGAGTTTCAGATCACTCAGGAATATCTGGGCTGGTCGAATCACCTCGTTTTTTTGTCTACCCTTTGGGAAGAGTGTTTACAAAGCGATACCTACCGAAACGGTAAGGGCAGCACTGTAGCGGCCTGTACAGATGGGACATTGGATAAACGCACCTTCAGTGCAATTGCAGGGGTATCCAATATTGGCCTGGAGCGGAATTGGACCGGGCATATTTTTGCACAGGCCAACTGGTACGCTTTTGGCCGGCTTGCCTGGGACAATAAACTTAAGAGTGAAGATATTGCGGATGAATGGGTTAGGCAAACTTTTTTAAGTCCAACGGAAAAGAAAATGGAGCGAACCTTTGTAAAACCGATAAAAGAGATGATGATGCAGAGCAGAGCAGCGGCTGTGGATTATATGATGCCTTTAGGATTGCACCACATTTTTGCCGAAGGCCACCATTACGGGCCTGCCCCATGGTTCTCGAATAAAGCCATCAGGGCCGACTGGACCTCTGTATACTACCACAATGCAGACCTTTTAGGACTGGGCTTTAACAGAAGCAGCACTGGTAGCAATGCCGTTGAGCAGTACCATGAACCACTCCGATCTACATTTAACAGCTTAGAAAGTTGTCCGGAAGAATATTTGTTGTGGTTTCACCATGTGCCATGGGCTTATAAACTTAAAAACGGAAACGACCTTTGGACAGCGCTTTGTTATCGTTACGATTCGGGTTTGCAACATGTTCGTGCTTTCCAACGCATTTGGGACAGTACCAAGGGCTTGGTTGATGATGAGCGGTTCAAATCCGTACAGTCCAAGCTCAAGATCCAAAGCCGTGATGCACAGGTTTGGAAGGACGCTTGTTTGTTATATTTTCAGCAGTTTAGCAAACGAGAAATTCCCTATGATTTGGAACGCCCAATATATGAATTGGATACTTTTAAAAAAGCTGACCAAAAGTAAGAACTATGAATAGTCTGTTTTCATCAAAACAAAACCAAAAAATCCGGTGGTGCCGCATCTAGCGCAAGTCTTAGCGCCCCGGCAAAAGCAAAGGCCTGACTTGTGCTTCCGTTAAATTAATACATTAATCCTTTAAGGCACAAGTCAGCCAGCCCACATTGTCCAAACCACTAAGACTTGCGCTAGAAAAGGTAGAGAACCTCGATCCTGGTATCAGCCAATTTATTGTGATAAGCAGTACTAAATCACCATGAATCCAGGTTTGTTTCTGGCCTGGAAGAATCAAATTGCGGGTACAGCTCCGATTTGAGTCAATAAAGCAAGCAGATCAGGTTGCCCTACTTCTTCTATGATCTGGTTGTCAGACAAACGGTAAAAATTATATTCCACTGAATATCCGGAAAGCCGCTGCGCATCATTCCGATAATCGTTAAATAACCTTTAGGACCTTGTAGCGGCTCAGCCTGAAAAGGCACATGGAACTTCGCTGCCGGACTTATTAATTGTTGTGCTAAATTTTCGTCAGCAGTATTGATGAACTGTAAAAATTGATCAAAAAATTCTTTTGTTACTCCCATTTTCTATTTTTTAGCTTGTAATATGCACTTGTTTTTATAATGTAAAGATGGGCCGTAATTACCTTTCTAGCCAATAAACAAGCTTAAGAAATAGTCTTAATGTAGTTTAAGGATAGATGTTATTTCAATGATATATTTTTTCTGATCTTGCTGAGAAATTCAGGCGTGATGCCCAGATAGGAAGCTATCTGCGTATTGGGTAATCTTGAAGCTAGCGCTGCATATTGTGCCAGGAAATCCAGATAGCGTTGCTCTGCATTTGAACTGAAATTTTGTAACAAGCGGTTTTGAAGTTCAATGAACTTTTCTTCCACGATTACCCGAAAATTTCTGTCAAACTTTGGTGAATTCACATAAAGATAAAGCAAGTCCTGATGTTCAATCTGCAGAATAGTGGAAGGTTCAATTGCTTCTATAAAAAGTTTGCTAGGTCTTCCCGAATAGAAACTTCCAAGGTCAGCAACCCAATCATTCTCTGCTGCAAACCCCAGATTATGTTCCGTCCCTTTTTCATCGATGCCATACATTTTAAAGCAGCCTTTCTCAACAAACGTATAATGTTTGCAAACAAAGCCTTCCTGTAAGATCATTTGTCTCCGTTTTATTTTTCTGTGTGTCGTTCTTTCGGCAAGCAAGTTTATTTCCCCGGAATTTAAAGGAAGGTACTTTTTAAAATATTCGATTAATGGCTGTATCGTCAACTTTTTTAATATTAGTTAAGATTAATGTTTAAAATGAATCATCGTTTTACAAATATGATAAAAGTGAATTATAGAACGATCCCAAATTCTGAAGATTTGTGCATATTTTCTCTACTTTCAGCTATTGACCAATCATTTTATAATCAATATTTTTACGTCCTAACGCTCCATACCAACCTATGTTAATACGCATATCGCTATTGCTGTTTTTCGCTTCATTTATTTTAAAAGTTCAGGCACAGGATCCTGCAAATGATGACGTGAAAGTGGCCACACCAATTCAAAATACTACGGTATACTGCTCTAACGATGCAGCTTTTACCAGCACTAACGCTACTCCTAGTGGTTATAGAAAGGGAAGTTTTTGGAATAGCGAAGGGAAAGATATCTGGTTCAGCTTTACTGCAATCGGTACCGATATTACTGCCACCGTAACCGGACAATCGGCAGGAAACACCAACACATTGCTTAATCCGCTCATTGCCTTTTATACTTATAAGGACAATTTACTTACTGAACAGATCGGTTCGATGACCACAGATCAGAACATTACTACTGCCTATAAGGGCGGGCTTATTATTGGCAATACCTATTACCTGCGCATCAGCGCAGAAAATGATGCCACAGGAAGTTTTAAACTCTGTGTGAACAGCTATAACCCACCAAACAAACCCGGACAGGATTTCTCATCAGCATCTCTTTTATGTAATAAAGATAGTTTTACGGAGCTTAAGGTGAGCGGGGCCGGAATTAATAACCGCGAGGCTGCGGGAACCTGTTTAAGCATCGAATCGAACAGTGCGTGGTACACCTGGACAGCAGCCAATACAGGTACTTTAGGCTTTACGATTACGCCGACTGCAGTTACCGATGATATT
The DNA here is from genome assembly GCF_056398925.1 of Pedobacter sp. 01T416_2. Taxonomy (NCBI): domain Bacteria; kingdom Pseudomonadati; phylum Bacteroidota; class Sphingobacteriia; order Sphingobacteriales; family Sphingobacteriaceae; genus Pedobacter; species Pedobacter sp. 01T416_2. The sequence goes on along the minus strand of NZ_JBFTQI010000026.1, from coordinate 926 downwards.
GATTGGGTATTATATGATCTTGGACCAGCCACAGCGCCTGCCGTGCCTTCGTCTGCCAATTCCATCCGCTGTGCGGCTGGCAGCGGTGTTGATTGTAGCCCAAGGTATTACATTACAGGTGCCAACAGCAGCTCGGTTGACCTTAGCGAACAAGGAGGCTGCTCACCAAATCAGGATGGCTTTGTAAAAGCGATTGATATGATCGAAGGGCATCAATATGCTTTACTGATCGATAATTTCTCGAACAAAAACAATGGGTTTAGTCTTTCTTTTGATGGCAGCGGAGAATTTGTAGGTCCTAAATCAACTATTGTGATGAAGACTGAAGATGCCTGCATGCGTACCCAAAAATTCATATTCACGGCTGATGCAAGTAATTACAATAGTTTAAACTGGAATTTTGGTGCAGATGCCAGCCTGGCAACAGCAAACACAACCGGACCTTTAGAAATCACCTATGCCACTGCCGGTACAAAGACAGTAACCCTCGAAGCATTTTCGGTAAGAGGGTGCCGCACGGTTAGTAGTTACGCTTTTTATGTGGCTTTAAAACCTGATAAACCTATTATTTCTGCCAACAGAACCAGTTTCTGCTTAGGCAGCACCATGGAACTCAATATCCCCGAAACACCAAACGCCTCCTATCTTTGGTCTGGCCCGGCCAACTTTAGTGCCACTACCGCAGCTGTTAGTGTCCCAATTAACAGTTTTTCGCAATCTGGTGATTATTCGGTAACAGTAAAAGTTGGCGATTGCTATAGCGACGTCGCTACAATTAATATCCCTGAGATTGTTAAAAATCCGGTGGCAAGTTTCCAAACCGACCCACCTATCCCTGRTAAATTTGCAGCTCCTACGCCCAAAATCCGGTGGCAAGTTTCCAAACCGACCCACCTATCCCTGGTAAATTTGCAGCTCCTACGCCC
>NZ_JBFTQI010000025.1:0-17042 GCF_056398925.1 Pedobacter sp. 01T416_2 | reverse complement strand
CATCCAGGTCGGTAAAATGCAAGCGGACGTCTTTCATTCCGGCTACCTGTTTTTTTACTTCTTCAATTTCTTTGGGCGWAGGTGGGCCGGTATTATCATGCGTCATAATTACGGCCAGGTAATTTTTCGAGGGCCAGTTCTCCGGGGGTGTTACRCCCGARCCATAGTGTGGGGTGTAATTACAAAGCACTTTCGATCCATCGGGACCTACCCACCAAAAAAGTTGCGGCAGGCGTACCGGCTGCACCGTGTAATTACATCCAATCTGCAGGAATTTTATACCTGCATGATGCAACAAGGTCGGAAGYAACCAGCTRTGGGCTGGCACATCGGTCATCTTTGCGGCAATAGGCAACTGATGYCCATAGTCACGGGCAATCTGAGAAGAGAAGATCAGGCTTCTTACGTAATCTTCCTGGTCCATTACGTCCGATTCTATGGTAGCAGGCAGGGCATGTACRCTTATTGTACCCTCCCGGAGTGCCTCTTCTACCTTTTTTCGCCGCTCAGGCGTTTGCAATGGCCCTAATATGGCACCCTTCATGGGCCAGCCGGCAATCGTCCATTTAAAACGTTCATTAACCGGTTTTTTCTTGTCGGCTTCTATTAAGCGGGTGGCATTGTCCATCATATCTTCACGGTATTTTTTAAAYACGGCACTTGCAGGCATGGTATAACCCAGATCGCAATGTGTTTTAAACACTACCCAGATATCGGTTACTACAGGCGCTTTTTTTCCGGGAAGCAAATTTGATACCGGTTGCGGAAGCGGTATAGGTGAGACGGTTTTGTTATAGTTTTGAGAAAATGCGGGTAAAGCCGCTGTTAAGAGCAAGGCAGCAACAGCGCATTTAATAACCAGCTTAGCCATGGCATTCTCATGCCCCAACTCCGCAGATTGCATATAATTACGAAAATGCGCTACCTGTTTTTCTATATAGGCAGTTGCAGCAGTCATCTTTTTTGTAGTCATAAATTTTCTTTAACGAATGTTTTATAATAATGGGTTTATTTCAATTTTAAACTGACCTTTCAATTCTTTTGTACCCTTTGTCCAAAAAATATTGAAAATGCTTATGAATGCAGACTACTGGTAGCCTAGTATTCACAAAGAGATTATCTTCAACAAACAAGGGACCTGATTGTAAACCGGTCATTATATATTTATTTTTTTACTGCCGATCATTTAGATACCTGTTAGGAGATAAAAATATATTCTAGATTATAAAGCATATAGGGTTCACTCCCTAGTAATGTGCACAAAAAACTGATTCACAATTTTAAAGCTAGAAATGTTGAATAAATGAGTAACACCCAGGCTTAATGCCCAGGTGTTTAAAATACTAATTATTAAATGTTTTAAAATTTATATCCCAAGGTTTCAAGCAAACCTCGACGAAAATTATTTAAGCTCAATAATCTCTTCAATAACCCGGGCGCCTGTTCCACCAATACCATACCTTATTTTAAGGATTTTGGTAGCCGGATCATAGGTGTTGTTACAAGCTGTAGAATTTACCCAAATAGGTGTAGCGGTGTCATAAGGTGCTGGCAAGCCCGAACTATACATCACAAACGGCCCATTTGGAGACCCTGTAGCTGCGGATATGGTTACCGTATTATCAGCGTTTATAACAATTAAGGCTTTGGTGCCGTCCGTTAAATCACCTACAGGGATAATTATACCGCCAGTTATGCCATTTGTACCATTTGGAACGTAAGTTTTATTAAGACCAATTACTTTCTTAGTGGAAGTAGAATAAAAGTAACCTGACATAGCAGCAGGGTAATAGCTCCCCTTAGTTAAATCTACCGGGCTTGGGGCCGCCGATACCACATCGTAAGCAGTAGCTTCTGGCGCATAGATAGAACGATAGGTAATTGCCGTTCCTAGTTTATAGTTGGACAATGTGGTTATTGATTGCGAGGGAGCAAGGCTGGTCGTATCCGCTCCTTTTAAATTAATATATTTCAATTCAATAAACTGCTCGGTTGATAAAGCAGGGCCCCAGGTAATTACAGCCTTATTTAAAGCACTAAAATTAAGTGTGGCTATCGATCTGTTAACCCTTGGTGCTGTGCTCAGATAATTGTCGCCAAACATCGTTCCAGATACATTAGTTACTATAGATTTGTTGCCTTTATTGTTATAGGTGTATACCTCGAAATTATTCTGGCCTTCGTTTAAATGATCGGTAATAAACACATTTACAATATCCCCATTACTTCTTACCACCGGGGTTTCCAAAGAATCGGCCCTACTGTTCCAATAGGTTTTTATTTTTGTTATGGCAGGGTCTGGGCCCAATGCCACCCGTAACAGCACCCGCTTATATCCCGCCTGGGCAAGCACTACGGTTGGCTTTCCAGGATAGCTAATTTCCCCATTCTTTGTAAATTCTTTAAACGCATCTTCTTTTGAACAAGATAGTATACATAACCCTGTTATAAGGAGAAAAGGATAAATCAAATATTTTATTTTTTCCATGACTTAATTCATTAATTAATTATAATTCTATTAATTCGGGTTACCCCACAAGGCCAGCTCATAAAAACAGCAATAGGTTCCGTTAGACCAATTGGCTAAGGTTCTAAACCTAATGTAGCGCACTTTTGGTGCATCTAAGGGTATCAAAACGGTTTCGCCTGCTTTGGCTGCATCACTGTCTGCCGTACTTAATTGCCCAATTGGTAAGCCCGAAGGCTTAATTTGCTCATAATCAACTAACTTAGTCCAACCATCATAACTTCCGTCTGGATTTGGCGCATTCGAACCCCATATCTCAATTTTTCTTGGCGCGTGTATTGCATAATACCCTCCTCCATCTGGTCTCATCCACCAGGCCAGGCGGCTTAATTTAGCGGTTACACCCATATCAAAAGTAAACTGTTGAGGCATTCTTGCCGCATCGTTGCTATGGTACCATCCGCCGGTCACACTCCCATCAAAAACACCATTTAGCGTTCCGCTGTAGGCTAAACCTGGATCTGAAGGCCAGGCCAATCCTTTCATTTTTGTTCGGTCTAACCTTTCTTCGTATATAGGGGTAAGGGTTGTTTTTAAGGTATCAGAAATATTGCCCCACCTGTCTCGCACGTAAATACCGAACTTTGTTTCCTCTGCTTTCAGGTCTCTTGTATAAAACACACCTTTCTTTAAGGTCGTATAATTGGTGTTAACGGGCGCATATTCGCCCAGTTTATTAGGGGCGATCACCACAATGGCCACATCAGCCTCGGTAGCGTTTTCAAAACTCACATCAATACCGCCAAAATTCGAGATTACACCCAGGCTATTACGGATTATTTTATAAGGTGGCATTAATGGATTAACGGTAATTGATGTCGGTTGAGATGTATTTCCGCCTTTGTCTATCGCATATAACTTTACTTCATACGGGTCGGTGTCTGCAAAGCCAACAACAGTTATCGTGTTGTTGTAGTAACTTACCTTGGTCTCTCTTTCAATACCTTGTTTGGTTTTATACACTGCTTTTACATACAGTACATCAGGGTCTGAAGGCAGAATGTACTTTATGGTGGCTGCCCCACTAAGGTTGGTTACGGTTAGTCCTGTTACCGGGCCGGGTGCAACCCCGTCATTTACCGAGGTGGCTATTTCTGATTCTTTACAGGCTTGTGTAGCAAGTACAACTAACATCCCCAGGCAGAATCTATTTATTAATCTTTTCATTTTACTTAAGTTTAATATGTTTAAATAATCCATGAATTATAAAAATTACCAGCCCAGATTTTGCACTAATTTTGGGTTCACCTGTAAATTATTTTCTCTTATTGGCCAAAAATAATCTCTTGGGCTAACAAAGGTTTGATTAAATAACAATACCCTGGTATTATATTCCTGAGCATTTTTATTAAGATCAGCCAAACTAGTGGTAGCGCCTCCTTCTACGCTAACATTCCAGCCATATACTGGTGCATTCAGCGCGCTACCCGCTTTCTTCCACCTTCTCAAATCCCAGAAACGACTGCCTTCAAATGCCAGTTCGATCGCACGTTCTTGCTGTATGATCTCTCTTAAGCCAGCTTGATTGGTATATTTACCTGGGTTTGTAGAGAAATTGGTCCATGAAGTTTCTACCGTTGGCAAACTTGCACGGTCTCTAATCTTGTTAAGATAGATTAATGGAGTTGCCAGATCGCCCGTTTCGTTTAAGGCCTCCGCATAGAGCAGGTAAAGATCCGCAAGCCTCATTATCGGCCATGGATAATTTTCTGTGGTGACCCCTCCGGTAGCACCAATTACCAAATTCATATTGATTAGCTTTTTGGTATAGTAACCGCTTATTGAATAGATTATATTTTGTTTCTTTCCTGAAATTGCATTTGTTTTGGCATAAATCGGTATCGGTGGTTTTTGATTACTTTGCATATACATTTTTGCACCATCAAACATCACGTCGGCATAAAAACGAGGCTCTCTGTTAAAATGTAATCCTACCGTTAGATAACCGTTCACCATCGCCGAATCCTGAGTGGTAACGGCCTTCAGCGTATAACGATTATCATAATCCCAGGTGCGGTCTTCGTTAATCGGCACACCATTTTTGGTATAAAACATTTCTGCCATTTTTAGTGTAGGCGCCAATTGCCCACTTAAACCATTATCGAACTGAGGGGCTACAAATAAGTTTGGACAGGCGTTCATTTGAATCTCACGGGTACTCCCCACAACATTACTAAATAACAATTCCTTGTTCCATTTTTCGCACACCGCATTCCTAATGCTCATTTCAATTCTTGTGGCTTTATCTGCTACTTGAAGACCGGTAGGTACAAATTGGTATAAAGCCACTCCCGAAGCTTCTGCAGCATCGATGGCCGCCTTACAGGCATTCGCAGCCCGCTGCCATTTTTTTGCATCATAAGTAGGGTTAAACAAGGCTTGCCCGTCCTTATTTCTTAAACCGCTGAAATCTGGATTTCCATTAAATAACGGACTGGCAGCTGTTACCAGCAACCGGGCTTTAATGGCCAGGGCAGCAGGTTTGGTAATCCTTCCCATTTCGGTAGCTGCTGCCTGAATCTTATCTGGCAATCCTACTCCTGCCCCTCCCGATGTGGCCTCATCCAATAAATTTGAAATGTAATTGACTACAGAATCCACCGGTTGGYGGCTTACTCTTACCTCCTCCACATTTGCGTCGATTGCTATATTTTTATCAACGATGGGAATTGGCCCATACATTCTAAGCAAGTACCAATGCAGATACGCTTTGAGAAACTTTACCTCAGCAATCCAGCGTTCTTTTTCATAAGGCGCTAAATCGATTGGCTTATCAACATTTTCTAAGAAAATATTACAGTTACGAATGCCTAACCATAGCGATTTTCCTCCACCAGATCCGTCCCAATAATTCATGGACGGGCTGATCTTACTTTGCAGGCCCTTTGAAATATTAAACGGTTCAAGCGTAGTGATCTGAGCGAAAGGAGCAGTAATCGGATTAATCCAAAACTCGTCACCTGTATTCATACCAGGATTAGTATTTATACTTGCTTCATTTGGCAAAGCACTGTAGCAGGTAAACAGAAATTTTTCTGCCTCACTCCGGTTTACAAAAGCATTATCCAGGGTAGGTAAATTGTCTGGCACAATGTCCAGAAAGCCTTTTTTACAGGATGGCATAACGAGCGTTAGTACCATGGCCGATAAAATAAAATATGTATTTTTAAATAGTTTCATATCTTCTTCTTAAAAAATTTAGAAATTAACGTTAATTCCAAAATTGTAAACCTTTTGAAGCGGATAACCTAATCCGTTACCTCCTTGTTCAGGATCCCACATTTTGAAACTGCTCTTAACAAATAGATTTGTACCATTGGCATAAATCCTCACAGAACCGATACCTAATCTCTCAATTGTTTTCCCTGAAAGATTATAACCCAGTTCTACCGATTTAACCCTTAAAAATGAGCCGTTTCGCATCCACCAGTTAGATTTTTGTGTATTGTTTGGGTTAACAGAAGAACTTAAACGTGGCCAGAATGCCTGCATATTTCTGTTGTCTTCAGACCAATAGCTATCAGCAATACTTTTTAAAAGCCCATTCTGAAGATTCGCAACGCCTCCTCCGTCAGGTGCGTGTATTGCAAACGGTGTAATTTTGACAGGGTCAATCCAAAATGAAGAGCGGGTAGAGCCTTGGAAGAATACACCGATATCGAATTTTTTATAACCACCGGCTAGCTGAAAACCATATATAATCTCAGGAGATGTCGGCAAACCTAAAGGAACTATATCTAGTCCGCTAATGACGCCATCACCGTTCACATCTCTATATTTGATATCACCACCCCTAACAGGCTCATTACCAAAAGATTGCAACGGAGAGTTTCTTACCTCTTCGTCATCAACAAATAACCTTTCAGCTATATATCCATAATTCTGTCCAAGTGAGTTACCAACTTTAGAGAGGTAGGTTAAAGCACCGTAATCAGGTTCTTCATTAACCAGCAATTTACTGGTGGCATAGGTAAAGGTTCCCCTCGCCTGAAGCGAAAATGCTCCAAAAGTCTTATTGTAATCCATTGAAACATCAATACCTTCTGATTCGGCCTCGCCTACGTTGGTCTGTACACCGGCAGCAAGCCCCATGGTTGTTGGAATGCTGCTCCTGGCCATTAAAATATTGCTTCGGTGTGACTTGTAAGCCTCAATAACAAAATTTAAGCTGTTAAACAAACTCAAATCCAGCCCTAAATTCAGGGTTCTTGATTCTTCCCAAGTAATATTATCATTTGGATACCTACTGATCGCAACACCAGGTCTGGAATATGCGCCATCAGTACCAAAGCTTACTGGAATACCACTATTTAAGTTCACATTAGCCAAATAGAAGAAACGATCTTCTGCCCTTCCAATCGCGTCGTTACCAACCATACCATAAGTAGCCCTAAGTTTTAGGTTAGAAATGGCAGCCCGTAGCGGCTCAAAAAACTTCTCATTAGATGCGACCCAGGCTACACCAACCGAAGGGAAAAAACCATATCGGTTTTTTTCAGCAAAACGTTCAGAGCCATTAGAGGCAAAGTTTGCTTCAAAAAGGTACCTGGTGTCATAACCATAGGTAACCTTACCCGCAAGACTTTGGTTCCTGGCAGGAAGAGCAGCCTGAAGGTCGTTGGCGTTAGCTGTTACATAGTTGCTCAGCGTGGTAATCAGGGATCCGCCTACCGAATGTTTTTCCTTAAAGGTCCTATTGTAGTTTACTACAGCCTCCATATAGGTTTTCGTGTTCGCGGTACGCGTACCCGGCACATAATTTAGGTATTCGGTAGGTCCATTTAGTTCATTTAACAAGCTGATGTTATAATTTTGTCCACTGGCATCTGTTGGCGTTGCGCCATAATAGTATGGATTAAACCTCCTGCTAAAATCGAAATAAGAATACCTTTGGGTATAGCCCATCACTCTGGCGGTAAGACCTGGAGTAATAAATTTAAAATCCTGCTTTACTTCCAATTGTACATTTAAAGTTGAAGTATTGTATTGCTGGAAACCCGAAACCATATTGGCATAGGGATTAAGATAGAAAGTATTCAGACTATTACCARTCAAGGCATTTCCGAACAATGGATGTTTCTCAAATGGCGATGCCGATGCTGGGTAAACAGCCGGAAACAATACCGGATTGGACGAGATGGCTTGACCAAAAATACCGCCTCCACCACCTATCGGCCCTTGATAATCGTCAAAAGTACCAGAAGTTCTTATCGTCCCATCAGTGGTTGGTGTTAATTTAACAGTCACGTTTGAACGTACCTGGGTGGTCTTTAATGAGATATTGTTACCGTATTCATTGAGTGCTTCGGTTTTTAACACCCCGTTATCGATATTATGCGTAGCGGCAATGTAATACTGGGCAGCCTTACCCCCTCCGGTCATATTAAAGTTAAAACGCTGATTCATCGTATAGTCCTTTATCAAAGCATCCATCCAATCGTTATTTGGATATAAGTACGGGTTCATGCCCGCAGCTGTACGATCTATCTTGGTTTTAGAATACGGTTCCGGACTGGATTTGAAGCCAGGCAGGGTTCGGGTTAATACCGCCTCGTTTGCTAACTTCATATAGGTAATGTTGTCTGCAAGTTTGAAATTCTGCGTATTACCGGAAATAGAATTTTCCGCCCTGAAAGAAAATTTTGTTTTGCCGTCAATACCGGATTTGGTCGAAATCAGGATCACCCCATTTGCGGCCCTGGAACCATATAATGCTGCAGCAGATGCATCTTTTAACACCGAAAAGCCTGCAATATCATCTGGCTGCATCCTTGCCAGGTCAGTAGGCGTAGACTCCATTCCATCGATCAGGATAAGCGGGTCAATCTTACCTGATCCAAAAGAGGCAACCCCGCGGATGAAGAACTGCGCATTATCGGCGCCCGGCTCTCCACTCCTCTGGTAGGCAATTACTCCCGGCAGTTTGCCCGCTAACATAGTGGTCAGGTTACTAGTGGGCCCTTTTAATTCTTTAGGGTTAATAGTGGTAACAGAACCCACAAGGGTCCCCTTCTTTTGTGTTCCGAAGGCCACAACAGCAACCTCATCCAGGGAGTTGTCATCTTCTTCCAGCTCTACATTAATGGTCTTGCGGCCTGCAATATTTATTTCTTTTTTCTTATACCCGACAAATGAAAAAACGAGGGTTCCTCCTCCACTGGTTAATTTAACAGTATATTTTCCTTCTTTATCGGTAACACTGCCATTAGTGCTTCCCTTTACCGTGACGCTTACTCCGGGCAATGGGCCACCTTTTACATCGGTTACCTGACCGGTGACCGAGTTGTTTGATTGAGCGACTGATTCAAAAGCCGTAGCCATTAACAGGAGCAGATAGCAGAGGTATTTCATGCTTCCCCATGTAAAAATTCTTCGATACATAATAGTTTTAGTTTGATATTCGGTTTGTTTGGTCAAATAGCAATCAGATAATCCTAACCAATTGTAATTTGTACATACATATATACATGAAATATTTTAAAAATCATCTTTTTTATTTTTTTTTCAAATAACAAAAGCACTATAAAATAGGTAATTACAACAAAAATGTCTGACGAAAAAGACAATAAATGTTCGTACATTATTTAACCCTAAAAGAATAAATCTAAAAAGCACATCACTAAATGCTTTTACCTAGAACAATTGAAGGAAACCTGTGAAAATTACAGAAGAAAAAAATAGAAAATTAAGTTCAGACAAGACTGGCTATAAACGGCAAAACCAGATTACCAATTTTTCAATTCCAAAAAAATACACAAAAACACAAAAGGTTTGAATAAATTAAATACCTGAGTTCGATTATTAAATCTCACTTTGTGACGTTTTAATCAAGTTTTCTGTTAAGGCGGTCGTCACCCTGAATTTATTTCAGGGTCTTTCACGCTAAAAAGATGCTGAAATAAATTCAGCAGGACGATAAAGCGGGATTAGACGTACATAAGATGTGATTTTCAGCAAATAATTATCGAACTCAGGTTAAATGGTATTTCGATGTACTCTAAAGCATTGTTACATCGTAAATAATCACTTTTTTTGTTGCTTTCTATCTGCAAAACCCAATCATTTCGCCTGTTTAAGTAATGTGAGTTCGGTTTAAGCAGAAGTTCTGCACTATTTGTTCCAAACTTAATGTTAAGCGTAGTTTTTCTAGGGAAGAATGCATAAGCTGACTTAAAGAGAAACCGCCAGCAGCATACTCATTGGCATACCAGCTGATAACACCCGATTTCCAGGGGGACTGGCCAGGTGCTTCAAACGATTCCTGATAGACGAGCTGATTTTCCTATCGGGTTTAGTACCTCCACATCTTCGAACCGGCTTTTTTTAAAATATTGGGGCAGATGAAAATTGGGATCAGCGTTATGAATTTCGCTCCAGGCCAGGTAATGAGGCTCTGGTAAATCATCACCGCACTTGAAAAAATTGAGATAGCAATCCATCCCTTCAAAATCTTCTATTACATGAAATTCAAATACTGTGGCCGGAATGGCTATGGTGAGTTCCCATTCAAATAACTGGTCGTTGTGGTTAAATTTCACCTCAGTCTGGGTACTGATTAGGGCCAGTAACTGTGGATCGAGAAAATGCCTACCTATTTTACTGGCACCATACTGTCCCAGCACGGTACCCGTGCAATTAAACTCCAGGTTATAGTAATCCGGAACGTCACCAAAACCGATAAAAAATTCTACACAACTATCTTTATACACGGGTTCGTTAATCTGGCTATAAAGGGCGGCTATATGTTTTTCTCTTACATAATACTTTAGAAAAATCCTGTCACGACTATGCCCGATAGCAAAACGTACCAAGGGAGGTTCTGCCACATCCCGCCAAAGCGAATACCGGATGGCCTCTTTAATAAGCGCATCCAAACTTTTGCCAATTAAAGAAAGTTCCTCAATCCCGGGTGTATAGGCTATTAAAGGGATGATTAGGTTATCTGTTATGCTCACCTTGCGTATAGTTATTTACCGAATTTCTGTCTTTCAGGTTGAACGCGCTGTCTGGCAGTTTGCACCTGGTTAATCTGCTTAAGCCTATTAAAGGCAAACCTGATTAACAATACCATCATGGCATAAAAGAATGCTAAGCTTGGTTCATTATCGAATGTGTTGTTCAGGAAAAGAAATGCCGATCCACCGATCCCGCACATCCAAAAAAGAATAAAATTTCTCATATCTACACTTGGTTTAAATTTGGTTTTACTGTAATTTTTAAATAGACTACTGTCATCAAATTTAAGTAGCGAACCAGGCTATTAAGGGGTAAAGATCAGTTTATATAGGGGGGAAGAATTGTCTAAACAGCAGCAATTATTGCTTGCACATTTTGAAATAGGGGCAGGGCAATAAATGACGATACTACTATTTTCTTCATTTGGCTGTTAAACTATTTCTCCTTTAATAAAAAACTAGCCGGCGCATAAGCACCTAAATTAAATGATAATTTATTATCCAGGATAGAAATTGGCTGTCCCTTGTTTTCTCCTCTCAGATTAACCGGTTGCGCAAGCGTATACTTAGCGTCTTTAGGCAGGGTAACTTCAAGTTTACCCGTTGTCCCCCCCTGCTCCCAAACACGTAAAATTGTGCCTTCCCCATCTGGATTAGCACCAAATGCGGAAACAGCCACGCCTTTGCGTGAAAGCGATATACCACTTTGTGTAACCGGTAACTTACCTGTTTTTAGCTTTGAAAGCCCCACCTGCAATGGCACTTGTTTCTCTACAGCAGGCGTATAAAGCGAACTTTCACTATTGAAATTGGTAAATGACCATAAACGTACACGGACACTCATTCGCTGTCCATTACCAATCCATGCTGGGAAATTTGTACGCCAATGGTTGTTATAAAGATTGATATAGGCATACGGTTTTTTTGCTTCATATCGTTTATCAAATTTATATTCACCAGGTTCGCCCAAACTTACCAAAGGTGCATCTGGCGAGCTAATGCCTACACCATTTCCAGTTGCACTATCATAAATAGCTACACCATTATTAACCCACCAAAGGTGATAATTCGCATTGTCTATCGTCATATCCTTAACCGGATCTACATCTGCACCTAAACGGCCCAGACGAAACTTAGGGTTATCTACTTTAAAAGGAAGACACATCCATGCGGTTTCTGGCCATGAATCAGGTTGTTTCTGCCAACTCAATTCCAAATCGGCTGTCGGGGTATATCCAGAAAGGATTAACGAGATAGAAACTTTTTGAGACTGACCAGGCCCGGATATAGTTCCCATTAGCACGGCTTTTACATCAATTGCCGATTGCTCTACCGTTAAAGTCATATCTGCTGGAAGTGCCGAACTATAAACCGCATCTTTTGGCATATCATACGCAACAAAAGTAAACCGGTGTGCCATATATTTTGGATACAGCGATTTGTCGATCCAATTAGACAACTCTTGATACCCAAATCTTTCGTAAAAATATTGACCAAAACCCTGAGGGGCATCGACATCAACGAGTTCTCTCCCTGATCTTTTGTCAATTAAACTGGTAATTCTACCTCTCTTTGCGTCGATAACCGCTTTAAAGAAAGGACTTTCGATAAGGCCCGATTTTAGGTCGGTCGACATTTTTGGACCCTCAACTTTTTCGTTGGAAACGATGTATGTACGGTAACCCATCGGCGGGATATCCTTTACCACTAAACGGGACATGGGGGCTCCATCTTCGATGGCCGGATATTCGTGGTTAACCAAAATAGCTGAGCCTCCATCAAGGGGTTTCAAGGAAACAAAATTATTCCCAAATATTAACCGCGTATCAACTTCGATTTCGCCATCACGTTTCCAGGGCAATGGGTTATAAACCACTAAACGATTTTCAGTAGTTTTAACATTGTCGGCCAGTGATTGCACGACATCACGATAAGGCTGAACTACTAATCGCTCAACATTGTCAATATAATTTGCTTTATCTTTCCACGAATCTTCCATCAATTTGAATTGAGGTGGCAAGCCCTGAGCCCATAAATCGTCCCATGCTTTTCCGTAAGGTGTTTTAATATAGTGCTGATTAGCTAAGCCCCATGTATGTTCGCTATACATTAAGCTCTGCTCATACGCTTCAGCAAGCTTATCTTTTTGACTTGGAATGTGGATACCCCAAATTCTTCCGAGTGTAGAAAGCTCATCCAGTGCTTGAATGGATGGCCTTACATTTTGGGCAAGTTTTGTAGCCTCAGGCATGCCCATTGTACCATGAATCCACACATCTCCCATATCACTACGCACAACAGGCAGTTTGCTTAAATCTTCTTTCAATATCGTTGTTGCAAAGTCATCCATTGTTCCAACTTTTGCATTTATTCCCTGCGCTTTAAAATAAGCCAGGTCTTTCGCAATCGTTTCTGGAGCTGGTGGTCCTTGATTGTCGCCGGTCATACTAATATACATCCATGTTTTATGAGGCCAGTTGGCAGGAGGGAGCATATCTGTTCCGTATCCATTATTATAGAGTGTCAGCAGTCGAGATTTATCAGGCCCTTCCCACCAAAAGAAAAGTGGTAGTCCATAATCGATATTTACAGCTGGTCCGCCCATATGATAAAATTTAACACCAGCATTGGTAAGCAACGTTGGAATAAACCAAGAATAGCCCGGTACATCGCTCATTTTAGCACTGATAGAAAGTGGACGCTTATACTTGCGTGCTAAATTTGAAGAGATAGAAAGCCCTCGAACCAAATCTTCTGGAGCCGAACTTTCTATATGCATTGAAAAAGGAAGTGCATGAACAGCTAGGTTACCATCAGCAATTGCTTTCTCAATTTTCGCCTTGCGATCTGGGGCTTGCCCATCCCAAAGAATTTGTTTCATTGGCCAGCCCGAAACCGTCCAAACAAACTGTTTATCTTTAGGTTGCATCCTATTTTTATCGATGGCATCAAGTACTTTATCGGCCATTGAAGTACGATAGTCATGTACAACCTGTTGCACGGTTTCGGAATAACCTATATCAAAATGTGTTTTATAAACAATGATAACGTTTTCGATTACTGGCTTTTTGAGGTTTATTTTTCCAATTTCAATTCTCTTTTTCTTTTCAGTATCCGGAAGCGTTGATTTCGGATCGTAATTCTGGGCTTTTGCACCAAGCACTCCTGCTAAAGAAAAAAAGAGTAGTGTAAGGGATTTCTTAAATCGTATCATCTGTATAATCTATTTTAACGGTAATGAAGCTATCATGCGTTGTAATGAAGTTCATCCATACAAACCGGCTACGCCATTGCACGTACTTTCTATCTGCTGATGTTGCAGGAATTTGTAGCAGCAAATTTGGACCGATTGCCTGATCAAGTCTTTCTGCTATTACCAATTATCTTTTATAAGTTATTTTTTCGCGCTCATTTTACCCCATGAAGCATTGGGTTTGGCTCCTAACCATAATTCTAGCACCCCTCCCTTGGCAAAATCAGCATGGGAAAAAGTAAAGGCATCGTGTTTTTTTCCGTTCAGGGAAGCTTTTTTTATGTAGTAATTCTCTTTTGAATTGTTATTCGTTTTAATAATGAATTCCTTTCCTGGATAGTAATTAGGATTGAGCTTAATGGTCACTTCATCAAATACCGGACTTGTAATATCATATACCGGATCAATTGAACAAGTTCCGTTAATATTAAATAAGCCGATGGCCATTAAGACACTAACTCCTCCCATTTGCCCCTGATCTTCGTCATGCCCGCCATATCCCTTATCAGGGGTAACGCCACCATAGGCCTGCTCACTTACTTTCCGTACCCAATACTGGCTCAAATCCGGGCGGCCTGCATAATTAAAGACATGTGCGTTCGAACAACCCGGTTGATTGGCATAACTTACATATCCTGCCCCGTATCCAAATACGAAATCCTGACTTTGTGCTTTTTCGAATGCAAAGTTCAACTTTTTACATAACGTATCCACTCCTCCCATCAACTTTGCCAATTGATCAATTCCATGAGAAACAGACCACGTTGCCTGCCAGGCATTGGCCTCAACCCAACCTTTTCCGCTTAAAGGGTCTCGATGTGTCCACTCTCCTTCTTTATTTTTCGGAAAGATCAGTTTTTGCGCAGGGTCGAAAAGTTTTGTCCAGCCCTGAGAACGGTTGAAGAAATAATTATAATCTTTCTCATTCCCCATTTTTTTTGCCATCTGTGCCAAAGCCCAATCCTGAAAAGTTATTTCAAGCGTAATTCCGGCATTTGATGGGTAATATCCGTTCTTGATGTAAAAATCCATTTCTTTATCACCCCCCATCATTCCTCCTATTTCGTGATTTTGTTTCATCATTTGATAAGCCGTTAAAGGACTTTTCTTTGTTAAAATACCTTTCTGATAGGCAGAGGTGATCAGGTTTGTTGCCGGACACCCTGTCATAATATAGGAATAGCCTCCTGCATTCGGCCCCCGTGGAAGTAACCTACCGTTTTCGGCATATTGCACCAAACATGCAGAAAAGTCATCGGCTACTTCTGGCCAGGCTAATCCCCACAATACATTCAAATTCCATTGCGTTAACCAAAATGCATCAGAATTGTACATATGAAACTTCACTTTACCATCCTTATCTTTTGGCAATGCCCGTACTTTAAAATTCAAATTCACCGTAGCATTTCCTACTCGTTGCCCCTCTGTATTATCAGGATAATCACCTGATACATCATCCAGCTTATGACGGCCGAGCAAGGCATGCCACAGGTCTGTGTATAATTTTGTTTTTTGATTAGCACTACCGCCTTTTACAGCAATCCGCCCTAACATTTCGTTCCACTCCTTTTGAGAATTTTCACGAAGTTTATCAAAACTCCAATGGTTGCTTTCTGATGTTAAATTCTTCCGTGCATTTTCAATACTTGTATAAGAAACCGCAACTTTTAACTGAATAGATTCTCCGGCTTTTACATTATACTGAGCGGATACTCCAGTAGTAGCTGCATCAAAATAGCTCATTCCACTATTTCGAGCTGTTTTTTCCGGACTACCTTTCAATGTTCTTATATCTGATAATTCATGCTTTCCATCCCAGCTGTTTAGCTTTGCAAACGGTTTTTCGAAGTCTATTGCAAAATAAATCCGAACGTTTTCTGGTCCTCCCCACAACCTTCCAGTTGTATTAACCGAGCCTTCGATACGAGTATTGCTTATTTTTTCTACCCGTGCATCAGTCATTGTCGTTTCGCCCAAATAGCCACCCAAGTTCACTAAAATATTGGTTAGCTCATCTTTTGTATACGTATAACGATAAAAACTTACCCTGTCGCCCGCCGTTTGCTCTACCCACATATCGTAATCATCGAGATATAGACGATGATAACCTGGCTGAACGATTTCACTTTCATGAGAAAACTTTGATTTCCAGCCTTGCTCTCCTTTATTGGGGGCAATTGTACCTGTTGTTGGCATCAGCGTAATCCCAGAAAGCATCCAGCAATGAATTTGAGGAAATCCCAGTATTTCTGTTGAATTGTAATTATACCCGCCACCAAATTGATTTTTATTGCGGGTTAATGGTGCCGCACTGATCATCCCAAAGGGCTGGCTTCCCGTTACAAAGTAAAAATAACGTCCTCTAGTGGTCTCAATATAGGGATCAACCCAAGAAACTGGATCGGCACACTGTACTTTGGAAGGAAAAACCTCAATCTCCGACAAGCCTAAATGAGCTCCATCGCCATCTGTTGTTTCAAAACGTACCCAACTGATTGTTCGCTCGGTAAAATCAATTACCTTCGGTGCACCATTATTCGCTAATGCAAAAACAGGTATCCTGGTTCCGTCACTAAAAATTAAAATACCCCCACCAGTATGCGCAGCCAGTGTTGCCCGATCATACAGAATAATTTTGTTGATGACCTGTGGTCTTTCCCAATCCAATTGTATCCAGGGATAATCAATACCTCCCCAAAATACCACCTCGCTTTTTGATGCCCATTCACCAACACCGTCGGTCCTAATAATTCCATCAATAACATTAGTTGCCCTGTTCTTTGTATCAAGTTCAGAGGAAGCAGTCACTTTTGCCTTGCTCGCAATACTCCCTGGCCCTGCATACATTGATAGCGCACAAAGCATCAGTAAACAAAATGTGCCAATCTGTATTTTTTTCATAACGGTATTTTCTTGAGTCATTACATCAAAATAAAACTCACCGGTGCATATGCATTCAGTGAAAAAGTCAATTTATTGTTAGAAATAGTAAATTGTTTCCCTGTTACCTCACCTCGAAGGTTAACTGTGATTGCTTTAGTATAAACTGTTCCTTTAGGTAATGTAACCGTGACATTTCCTGAAACACCTCCTTGCTCCCACAAACGCAGCAGGGTTGACTTTGAATTGGTTTTATCTGATGCAAAAACAGGATTATCAGGACTATCATGGCGAAAGGCAGTAACCTGTATCCCCTTTCTTGAAATAGAAACCCCGGCTTGTTCAATAGGAAGATTACCTGCCTTACCTTCGGCTTCAGCGATCAATAAAGGAGTACGGGCCTCGAGAGAGGGTGTAACCTGTAACC
>NZ_JBFTQI010000024.1:0-17224 GCF_056398925.1 Pedobacter sp. 01T416_2 | reverse complement strand
ATCTACCACGATATCGGGATAAACACCATTACCACTGTACACGTTTCTTCCTGCTTTGGTTTGGTACATTGCCATGGTCGAATCGGCAAAACGTTCTGCAATACCATCTGCATTTTTATGTGCATAATCTAATTTTTGGATGCACCTGCCTGATGGTGTATAATATTTTGCCACAGTTACTTTAACCAAGCTGTTATAGGGCAGGTTAAAGGTTTGCTGAACCAAGCCTTTGCCGTAACTACGTTGGCCGATTACAATGGCACGATCTAAATCCTGTAAAGAACCCGCAACAATTTCTGAGGCTGAGGCCGAATTACCATTTACAAGCACTACCAACGGAACCGAAGTAGAAACCGGGGTTAAAAGTGTTTTATAGGCGATGGTTTTCTCTACATTTTTGCCTTTTTGGGCTACAATAAGCTGATCTTTATTCACAAAGAGGTTCACAATTTTAACCGCTTCCTGCAAAATACCCCCGCCGTTGTTTCTCAAATCTAAAACCACACCTTTTGGGTTTTCTTTTTGAATAGCCAACAGCGCATCTTTAACTTCCTGTCCGGAATTTTCAAGAAATTTATCGAGTTTGATGTAACCGATACCATCACCAACCATTCCTGAGTAAGAAACGTTAGGCTGTTTTATTTCATCACGGACAAGTTTTTTAGTGATTTCTTTTCCATCTCTGATCATCAACAAATCAACGGCTGTGCCTTTAGGGCCACGCAATAATTGGCTAACCTCTGAGCGGTCTTTTCCTTTTATGGCAATCCCGTTGATGCTCAGCACCTGATCGCCGGCTTTAATATCACTTTTATTTGCAGGATAACCTTCGCTTACTTCATTGATAAACAGTTTTCCATCGATAAAAACAGTGCTGGCACCAATACCTCCGTACTGTGTGCTCACATATTTTAGCTTGTAATCTTCAATCTCCGATTCTGGGACATATTCGGTATAGGGATCTAAACTATCCAACATGGCATCAATCCCCGTTTTCATCAATTGGGGGGCATTAGTGTCATCAACATAATTGATATTGATTTCTTTATAGAGCGAAGCAAAAATATCCAGATTTTTAGATACGAGGAATAAATCTTCTTTAAATGAAAAAGACAAAACAGCCACGCCAAAGCCAGCTGCTAAAAGACCATATTTTAGTTTCTTCATTCCCTTATATATTTAAATTCCGAAGGGCAAGTTAAATGAAATACCGCTCTTTTTGGAAGGTTATTATTGATTAAGCAAACGTAAATGTACAAAAACCGATAAATATTAAAAACAGCTTATTTGGGCTAAGCGTAAATTAAGCGTTACGCGAAAAAGAAGAGGATGAAAACAAGGAAAAATTTACTAAAGTCTGTTACCCTTGGTATCGGCAAGTGCTTTTTGAATGGTAAATTCGATGTAGGTGCGGTCGCGTTTTACCAAACGCATTAAATCTTCAATCAGTTGATCTTCTTTGCCTGGCGTAAATTCTAAAGGCTCGTTCGCCAGATCGCGATATTTCCTTAAGAACTTGGTTTTTACTTTAAATGCAGTTTCTGAAGTAAGTTGAAAATTAGCCATGGCATATTTTATTTGATGCAAAAGTAAAAAATATTTGCTCAGGTTAATACCTTTTTATGTGATGTGACAAAAAAAGTGGAGATTCGCGGATTCTTTTTGCACGATAATTGTGTTAAAAGCACGTTATAAAACCTAATCGGTATAAAAACCGTGTAATACAAATTTTTAAAAATGAAATCATGGCAGGTATCATCGATCGTTTATGGTTTTATAACCTTTAAAAAACAAATTAAACAACATGAAAAAAATCATCTTCTCTATTGTTTTCCTAACCTTGGGTTGGGCAACATCAAAGGCACAAACGTTTAACCTCGGGGTTAAAGCAGGTGTAAACTTAGCAAAGTTAAATGCAGATTTTGCAAGTGAAGAAAACCGTTTAGGTTATCAGATCGGTGCCTGGGCACGGATTGGTGGCGCTAGTCTTTATGTGCAACCAGAGGCTTACATTGGTAGCAAAGGCAATAAATTTATCAGCATTACGCAAGATAATGGGAACGAAGTTGCAGCTGAAGGGAAAGTAAAATTTACCACTTTAGATGTTCCTGTTTTATTGGGAACAAAATTTGGTGCTAAAAATTTAAACTTCCGCTTAATGGCTGGTCCGGTTATTTCATTTATTCTGGATGAAAATTCGTCGTTTAGTTCTGCTTATCAACAAGCAACCGATTTCGACAACTACAAAAACCAGGCACTGGGCCTACAGGCTGGTGCTGGTGTAGATGTGGGTAACATTTCGGTTGATTTACGCTACGAAGCCGGTTTATCCAACATTAGTAAAAGTGAAAAATACAGCCAAAAACCTAACTTGTTTCAATTGAGTTTAGGATTTAAAATTTTGTAATTTTTTCAACAGAACGAGTAAGAGGCGGCCATTGGTCGCCTTTTTTTGTTTAATCCTTTTTTAGCAGTTGAAAAAGCTATTTCTTAGGCTGTTACAGCACATTTATTAATATGTAAAATTGGCATTACAGCCCTGTTTAAGCCCTAAAAAATGTCGATTTTTATAGTAAAACAATTAAACGAAAAACAAAATGAAACATCCTATTCTTTTACTGTTTGCTATTATTATATCGCTCTCTGTAAAAGCCCAAAATTTTAAATATGCTTTTGTAACTGATACCCATGTTGGGTCATCAACAGGCGAAGAAGATCTTAACCGAACTGTTGCTGATTTAAATATGCTGAATGACATCGATTTTGTGATCATTACTGGCGATATCACCGAAATGGGTACCAATAATGAGCTTAAACTGGCTAAAGATATCCTATCAAAATTAAATAAACCATACCACATTATCCCTGGAAACCACGATACCGGATGGTCAGAATCAGGTGGTGTAAATTTTATTAAAGCGTTTGGTGGTGATAAATTTATTTTCGATCATAATGGCTACCGTTTTATAGCATGTGCATCTGGCCCTTACGTAAGGATGAGCGATGGGCACATTCCAAGGGATGCGACCGTTTGGCTTGACAGCGTGCTTAAAGCAACACCTAAAAATATGCCCATTATTTTTGCCAACCACTACCCATTGGATAACAGTTTGGATAATTGGTACGAAGCAACAGATGAGCTAAAGAAATATAATATCCAATATGCCATTTGCGGCCATGGGCACAATAATCACCCTTATAATTTTGAAGGTATTGAAGCCACAATGGGCCGCTCTAATCTAAGGGCAAAGGATGGTATTGGTGGGTATAATATTGTAACAATGACCAAGGATAGTGCATTTTTTCAGGTTAAAAAACCAACCCAGGATATTCTTCCCGTATGGCGCAAAATTGCCTTAAAAACTTTTCTCGCCGATTCAAAAAAATATGATCGCCCTGATTTTGCCATCAACAATAAATATGCGGGCACGAAGGAAGTTTGGACTTACCACTCCAACGCAAATGTAGTGAATACACCAACCTATACATCGAACAATGTTATTTTTGGCAATAGCTTAGGTTTGGTTGAAGCCTTAAATAAAAATACCGGAAAGAAAGTATGGACATTTAAAACCAAAGGCGCGATCTACTCATCACCAGTTGCTGTTAACAATATGGTTATCTTCGGTTCAGGCGATGGCACTATTTACGCATTAAGTGCAAAAACAGGAAAAGAACTCTGGCGCAAGGAAACAACTAACTCGGTATTAGGTTCGCCGGTGGTTAGCGGGCAACGGGTATATATAGGTGGCAGCGATAATACCTTCAGGGCATTGGATGTTAAAACAGGGAATGAAATATGGGCATTTAAAGAAGTAGAAGGTACAATTGTGGGCAAACCACTTATTTATCAGGGCAAAATTATTTTTGGCTCCTGGGGCAGGCATTTGTATGCCCTGGATATTAATAGCGGAAACCTATTGTGGAAATGGAACAATGGCCAGGGTAACAGAATGTTTTCGCCAGCTATGGTAACGCCTGTAGCTTATAACGGGATAATTTATATTGCAGCTCCAGACCGTTATTTAACCGCGATTGATGCAAAAAACGGCAGTACACTTTGGCGAAACAAAGAAGCTACAGTTCGGGAATCGATCGGACAATCGGCAGACAGTACCATTATTTATGGCAAAACCATGCAGGACGAAATTGTAGCTTATAAAGCGCAGGCACAAGATCCGGGTGTACTTTGGCGATATAATGTAGGCTTTGGATATGAACACGTACCATCCATGTTGATTGAAAAGGAAGGAAAGGTATTTTTTGGAACAAAGAATGGTGTTATTTATGCTATCGATCCTAAACAACAAAGCACGGTTTGGGCACACAAAATAGATAATTCGATGATCAATACCGTAAATGTGATTAATGGAAAAAATCTTGTTATAAGCACTATGGATGGAAAAGTAGTTTGGTTAAACGCTAATAAGTAAGCATAAACAATTCATATAAAAATCATTTATAAATTACAAGCCTGTATTTTGAGAATTCACAGCCCTTTCGCATAGACTCAACCAACTGAATAGATAAACCTTTTAATATTTATTTAGCTTAGAAAATTAACCACAACCAAAAAAATACAAGCATCTATCTAAATAGCGATTAACAAAACGAGGCTGTATCATAAGTTGACACAGCCTCATTTTTTGTCATTTTCATTAATACCTCCCTACAGGAGCATTTTCGAATATTCGATTCTCAGGGGCCAATTTTACTTTTGATACAGCCTCTTTTATTAGTTATTGCCAACCAGGATTTTGTTTTAAGTCTATTCCCTGATCTTTATACAGTTTAATCTGATCAAGTGGCAGTGGGCTTAAATATACTTTGTCATTATCAAATGTCCTTTGCGTTTCTGGTTTAGGGGCAGGTATGATATACCCTTCTGTTGTTCCATCAATGGCTACAGTTGCTTTGGGGTAATCTGCTTTTTTAATCCAGGCTCCTCTGTTAATACTAGTATTTAATTTAGTATCAATGTAAGCGTATTTCCTCCACCTTTTCAAGTCATCATTTCTAAAACCTTCCATCATTAACTCGATTCTTCTTTCTCTACGAATTTCCCAAATTAATGAAGATACTGCAGGATCTCTCTGTGGATCATCGTAAACCACACCATTAACGGCTGGCTGCCCACCTATGACCTGAAGATTAGGCATTGAAATTCCACCTCTTTTTCTTAATTTATTAATGGAGTTATCCAAATCGGCTTGAGTTAATKTTCCCAGTTCTGCAGAAGCTTCTGCAAAGTTCATCATAACTTCTCCTAAACGAATAATAGGCGCATCAGTAGTGTTGGTACTAGATAGTGCTTCAGCTGTGCCCCATAAAGTTTGATCCTCCATTAAGAATTTTAAAACAGAATAACCACTTGTGGAATAATTAGAAGCTATGCCTGGTAAACGCAGATCAGATACAAATGTTTCTTTCATTCTAGGATCACGGTTTGCCATTACATTAGCTATAGACTTATCTCCCTGATAAAGTGGTGATACTGAAGCTGGAAGGCCATCTGTACACAAATATGCATCAATAGCATTTTTAGACGGGCCAGTTTGAGGCTCCCTGTTTACATAACTCACTAATGAATGTGTGCTTTGGGCAGTACCATACTGTCTGTATAGAATAATCTCAGGATTTCCTTTAAGGTCAAGAGAGCTAAATAAGGTTCTATATTTAGCTCCTAATGAATACCCGCCTTTCGTCATCACTTCGTTAGCTGCCCATTTAGCTGCTTCTAAATACTCGGTTGCTTTAGCAGGGTTAATATTCGAATATTTTAGCAAGGTACCATGATAAAGAAATACACGGGACATAAATGCCAACACAACGTATTTGTTAACAATCTGTCCGTTTGGCCCAACAAGAGCGTCAGTCGCCCTGACGTTTTCAGCAGCGTATTTAAAATCTGCAAGCATATTATCTAGCACAACAATCTGTGGATCTCTGGGTTTATATAAGTCTATTGAAGTTTCTTCCAAAGGTTTGTCATAGTAAGGAAAATCTCCAAAAGCTTTAACCAAGTCGTTATATTCTAAAGCACGGAAAAAACGACCTACACCAACCCAGTTCTTTTTAATATCATCAGATAAGTAAGTTGAATTACTTACTCTATCTATAAATATATTGGCTTTTCTGACAAAAGTAAAACTCCATCCTCCGCCAGACGTAGGAACATTTTTGGTAAATGCAGTAGGAGTTGTTGGTGCAAAATCATCATTTAATGTTTCTCCGGAAAAATATTTACCAAATGTAAATCCGGATCCGTAACCTGTAAAATAACTTGTGTAAAATCCCCAGGCAAAGGTACTCACCTCTTTCTCTGTTCTCCAATAAGTATCATCAGAAAAAGAATCTAACGGCTCCCTTTCCAAAAAATCTTTTTTACAACCGTTCCCTAATATCAAAATAAGGAAGGCAATTATAATATATATCTTTTTCATCGCTGTAATAGTTATAAGGTTACTTGAATACCAAATGATAATGTTTTTCTGTAAGGATAAACTCTTCCAAATGATGCCGCATCAGTTTGATCTGCTGTATAGTCAACTTCTGGATCTATTGGAATTCCTACGTTAGAAATCGAAAATAAATTTTCTCCACTTAAGTAAAATCTTAGCTTATCAATTTTCACTTTGCTTGTTAAACGTTTTGGAAAGGTATAACCCACAGTAATGTTTTTGGCTCTCAAGTAGGCCATATTTAATAAATATTTCGTTTGAGTTAAAAAATTTAATGAGTTATTAGATTGGGCCTGATTTGTTGGTCTTGGATAGAAAGCATCGGGATTAGAAGGTGTCCAATAATCCATTTGATGCTCAAAAGAAGCCTCAGCAGGATTCCAACCTGGAACAAAGATTGGCCCCGAAGCCCAAAAGTCTCTTTTTCCTACCCCCTGAAAAAATGCATCAATATCAATACCTTTCCAGGAAGTACCTAAACGGAATCCATATTGGTAGCGTGGCGTAGAATTTCCAATTACTTTTAAATCTCCGTGATCATCAACGGTATTGGCGCCATTATTAATTACGCCATTACCATCAAGGTCTTTATATTTAACATCACCTGGGCCATAAAAGAATGAGGCGGTTTCATATCTGCTTTGCGAAGGAATGCCAGGTTTTAAAATCCATTTATTATTTGCGTCCTTTCCTGAAAAATCATCTGAAGTAAAATAACGGTCGGTTTCATACCCCCATATTTCTCCAAGAGTTTTACCTTCATAATTACCCGTTACAGTTAATGTTGTGTTGGCAAATTTGGTAATTTTATCCTGAAAATCAGATAAGGTGCCCGTTAAATTGATCATCAAGCCATTTTCAAAAGTATGATTATAATCAATTGCTAATTCCCATCCATTAGTTGTCATCTCTCCATAATTTCTTCGTGGAGATGTTGCCCCAAAAGATGAAGGAAGTGTTACTCCGGCACTTAACATATCGGTAGTTTTTCTTTTATACCAATCAAAACTTACTCCTAAGTTATTTTTAAAGAAACGGGCATCCAAACCTAAATCAAATGTAGTAACCGTTTCCCAAGTAAGGGATCTGGATACCGCAAGTGGAGTACTTATAGTCACCTGATTTGAACTGCCAATCCACCAGCCAGAATTTGATGTATCCATTAATGGGATAAAAGGATAAAAATTATTTCCAGTTACCACATCCTGATTACCCACTGATCCATAGGATCCGCGTATTTTTAAAAATGACAGTACATTTTCTATTGGCTTTAAAAATGATTCTTCTGATAAAATCCACCCGGCAGACATTGATGGGAAGAAGCCCCATAAGTCATTTTTAGGGAAACGTGATGAACCGTCATATCGACCATTTAATTCAAGGAGGTATTTGTTTTTATAAGCATAATTGATCCGTCCAAATAATCCTTTTGAGGAATAATGCCTATTGTACCCATCAACAAACTGATCACCAATTGCTCCTGGAATTGCGCCTACACCAGGGTCTAATAAGGTATTTCTTTTCGAGTACTGATAATTTTTTTGATAATAATCTATATCTCCACCTAGAATAACCTTGAATGAATGGTCATTAATATCTTTGGTATAGGTTCCATAAAGTTTACCTGCATTTACATCTGTCCACGCTGAACCAAAAGCTGCATAATCATAAGCAACCGACTGATAATTTTTATTTACCGGCGGTAAATCGCCACCTGCCCAAAAATCAATGCCCCTGGTTCCACCTCCAATAATTTTCGAATGAGTATTGGTTGATGAATAGGTATAGTCTGCATCAATTGTTAATCCTTTTAAAGGTTTAAAAGTCGCTCCTGCCTGAATCCTGGCTAGGCCTGTTTTTTCTCTATTCATATTGGCCTGTTGAACTTCTGTAACTGCGCTTCTGAAAGGTTCACCCTGATACGTACCATAGGGATAAAATTTCGGCCAGCGATAAAGATAGTACCAAGGACCAATTGTTGCAGTACTAAAGATAAATGGTGTTGTTGTTAGCGTATTTGTGTAGAAAATCTTTCCTCTAATGTCAAGATAATCCTTTACTGCAGTATTAACACTCACAGACATGTTATAACGGTCGAATTCATCGGGGTTAACTTTCAAAACACCATTCTGGTTTAAATAACCTAAACCAATGTTATAGCTGGTTTTCTCACTTCCTCCACTTACACTTAAATTATGATTTTGTTGTGGGGTCCATTTTTTCATGTATTTATCTGCAGCATCCCATGAGCGATAAAAAAATAATTTGCCATCACGAAGTTCAAAATCCCTTCCTCTAACCATTTCATCACCTAAGTCCTGTCCTCCATATAAACTATCCCATTCTTTCATTTTGCCAATGGCAATTTCATCAATGTACATTCCTACAATACCTGGTTGAGTGGTATTAGGGTTTGTACGTTGTAAAGCTGACAATGCAAAGTTTGCCCCATCGGCAGCATTAGCTATTTTCTGCAAGGTTGTTGGCGTAGACCAGGAGAAATTATTTGTATATGAAATTTTACTTGGCGTGTTTTTCTTTCCCGATTTTGAAGTAATTAAAACGACTCCCCACGCCGCCCTGGTACCATAAATTGATGTAGATGCTGCATCTTTTAAAACCGAGATACTCTCGATGTCATCTGGATTAACCAATTGCAAACTTTCAATCTCAACATTATCAAGTAAAATAAGTGGTTGTGATCCTCCTCCGTTTAAAGAGCCCCTTAATCCTCGAAGTGTAATTTTAGGATTTTTTCCCAATTCGCCACTAGGCGTGGTAATGCTAAGGCCAGGCACAACACCCTGCAAACCTCTGGCAACATCAGTAATTGGTCGACTCTGCAGTACCTTCGTATCTACAGTAGTTACCGCACCTGTTAGGTTTGCTTTCTTTTGTGTACCATAGCCTACCACCACAACCTCATCCAAACCCTTTGAATCGGATTTAAGAACGACATTTACGATAGTATTGCCATCAACAGGTTTTTCGAGAGTGGCATACCCAATAAAAGTATAAACCAATACATCTGTTTTTAATGCCTTGATGATGTAAACTCCATCCCCATTAGTCTGAGTAATGGTGTTGCTTCCCTTTACTCTGATGGAAACGCCGGGTATAGGGCCATCTTCTGATGTAACCTTACCCGTAATGGTAGTTTGTTGTGCAATGGCATGGGCCAGCAACACAAACGTACCAAGAAAAATTAATAGTAGCTTTTTTTTCATAAACGTAAGTTTAGAATTGTTTTGTAGTTTAGTCTTAATACCGCATAAAACAGCAATATTTAAGTAAATATCACTAATTATTTGATTAAAAAAAACAAATTTGGTTTTGCAACATCTATATTACCGCACAAACACGCAAAAAAGCGCATTATCTGATTATTAAGCAGTTATTGCATTATCTCTATTCCCTTCTGTGCTCCTAAAAAATCTGGGAAATGAAAAAGCCAACCACTATGGGTTGGCTTTTATATCTGTAATTATAATCTATCTGATTAAAAAGAACGATACGTAAGGTCTACGTGGTGCCGTTGTGATGCCACTATAGCCACTAGCAAAAATGGTATAAACCCTTTTGTTTAAAAAAGTACTTGCACTGGTATAATTGGCAAGAACCGTTGCGGTTGTTATTGCTGCTCCAGCCGGCCTGATTTTCCAGGTTTTTGATTGCGCAGACCTTAATGTAATCTCATTGGTAATGTTTAAATAATTTACATTGCCTGCAATGAGCGAGTCTTTTGCATTATCTGTTGCACTTGTTCCATAATATAGATCTACTGATGGTACATTTGGCATTAAGTTGATAAACCGGTATTTACAATAGGCCGTATCCGGCCTGGTAAAACTTTCCTGAGTTAAAACATTTTTGGTATTTGCAGCGGTATCGGTAATATGCGCAACATAATTTTTGCCTGCTTCTATCTGGAAGGTTGTACTGTATAGCACAACTGAATCGGTTCCATCATCTTTCTTTTTGGGAAGAATAATCGATAGTTTTAGATTACCAGGACTTACAGCAAGAAAATCAGCCGTAGAACTGCCCCCTGTGTTATACCCACCACCAGGAAAAGGAGTACGTGCAGTAATTACACTACTAACTCTTTTATCGTTAATTTTAATTGCTATTGCCCTATTGTTATAATAGTAAGAGGCATAGTTCACCTTTAATAAAGCCTGGTCGCTGGTCAATTTTTCGGTTTCACCATAATCGAGTACATTTTTGGTGCAACCAGCTAAAGCCATTGCAATAAACAGACTGGCAAATAAGTTAGAAAATATTTTCATCTTGATATTTTTTAAATTAAAAAATTATGGCTGGCTAAACCAGGTTTCTTTGGTCATGTAGTCAACGTCTAACCCGCCCCACTTGCGTAACTCCTCACTATTCCAAACATATTCAGAATTGTAACGTGGCCTGAATCGATAAGCATATTTCCCGCCTAAAAGAAGGTCGGCTGTAGGAATTTGATAGAACTGCCTGAAGACCGTTGCACTGTAATGATGCTTCCTCATATCAGACCATTGCTCTAAACCGGCCCAACCCCATTGGGCAATGTATTTTTGCCCCATGATGTCGGCCAGTGTTAGTGTTGCAGCACTTTGGGCAACTTCATTAGAGGCCAAATAAGTGTTGATTTCGGCATCGGTTATCAAAGGATCAGGGGTTTTAGAAGCCCTGCCATAAGTGTTGCAAAAAACCATATGGCCAGATATACCAAGCCTGTATGCAGTAAAAGCATCTGCTGTTTTTCCCTGTAAAAACAACGCTTCTGCTTTTGCGAACTGTAATTGCGAATAGGTCATGATTGGGTACCTTGCTGCATCGGCAAAAATATATTTTCCATTGTAAGTAGTAGACCCTGCCGGGATACTGCCGAAAACAATAGGAAGGCCAGATGTACTGCTTCCCTGCGTTGGAACACCGGCTATATACCTGCCCAAAGTAGCTGTAGCCGTACTTGCCGGCAACATCCTGCTCAACCGTGGATCGAGTGAGCTTGTTGGATTTGTGGTAGGCACTCCCCTCACTCCACCTGCAAGATAGTTTAAGATCGTGGTCGAAATCCGACCATAATAAGTAGATGTTGTACCAGATGGATTTATATAGCCCAATGTGGGCCCGAATGGATTGGTATCATCGGTACTTGCTGCAGAGAAATAAACCGTTGCTGATTCTGCTTCATTGGCAAAAGATAAATCAGTGTATTTAACAACACTATCGGCGTACATGGCTTTAAACTCTGGTTTATTTACCAGATGACTGTACTGTAATGCATAAATTGCATACACAAATTTTCTCCATTTGGTCATATCGCCTTTATAAATCCCATCACCGGTAACACCAGCCAGTTGCGTAGCGTAGTTAATTGGACTTTTCATCGTAGAATACTTAAGCGACTGCTCGCAATAGTAACGTACTTTTGCATATACCTCTGGCTGATCATGGTAAGGGAATCTTAACATCCCAGGGGTAAACGCCTCATCCAAAATGATTGGCCCGTACAAATCTGTTGTTTGTTGATAGGCCCAAGCTTTAATGGCATAACCAATTGCAGCATACTCATATTTTTGATTGGCAACTGCATCATTAATTAAATTCTCCAGGTTCAAACCCAAATCAACATAGGTCATTCTCCAGATTACGCCTCCATTATCGCTCGAACGTACAAAAGTGTGTTTTTCAAAAGCAATAGATCCATCATCAGTTGATGCACCAATAAGATTTTGCGTAATTTTCCAGATAAAACGATAATCCTGTGAGGTTCCGTTTGTCATTTGAAATAGAATTGGCGGCAGCAGCAGTTCTGCCTTACTGGTTTGTGGCACAGCAGGGTTTGTATTGATATCGAGGTATTTTTTACATCCTCCAGCCATTAATAATACTGCCGAAGCAATATATAGTTTATATAATATTTTCATGTTGTTCACTATAATTTAACCCTAAATCCTACATTAAAACCTATCGGTTTGCCAACATTACCATAATCGATACCGAAACCTCCAATCCCTCCAACACCTGGTGAATTTGCATTACTCTCTGGGTCGCCACCTGAATAATTGGTAATCAATATCGAATCGGTTAAAGTAAAAAAGGCCCCGAAGCTTTGGATAAATCCGATGCGTTTAACCAGCGATGGGGGAAAATCATATGCCAGCGTAACATCCCTTAAACGCAGCGTTTTGATGTTCCGCTCTACGAACATCTCTGGCGATACGTTCAGAGAATAGTAGTTAGAAGCATAAAAGGGGGTTACTGCAATCGTATTAACCGTAGGGTTGGCCGTATTTTGCAATCCATCGGCTAAAACCCCTTTAATTACGCGCGGCAGCTCTCTATCGAGGGTTTTCAAACTAATCCCTTTAATGTAAGATGCGTACTCGGTACCGTTAACTACATCGCCGCCATATCTTAAATCCCATAAGAAAGAGAGATTAAAGCCTTTGTAGCTAAATCTGTTTACAAAACCTAGCGTAAATTTTGGATTCCTGTCTCCAATGGGATAATATTGTGTATCAGAGCTTGTTGGCAAACCAGAGGACGTATTAATCAAGATATCCCCTCTATTACTTCTATCAAACCTGGTTCCGCTAATCGCACCCGTACTATAGCCAGGATGAACTGCGCTCCTGATTTCACCAATTACCCAGGTATCAGATTCGTAAAGTTCCGGAAGCTCATTTGCCAGCGATAATACCACGCCACGATTGCGGGTAAAGTTAAAAGTAGTGTTCCAGTTAAAATCTTTTCCTTTTATCGGGTTACCTGTTAACTGTACTTCGATGCCACGGTTACGTACCGTACCCCCATTCATCATCTCTAAAACGAAACCTGTACCATAGCTTAAGCGTGGGTTAATGATCTGATCTCTACTTAATAGGTTGTAATAGTTAAAATCAAGTCCGATCCGGTTTTTCAGAAATTGCATTTCAGTACCGATTTCGAAATTTTCAGATACCTCCGGTTTTAAGTCTGGGTTACCACCATAGTACGAATAGGCATAACCACCGCCTGTAAATCTTTTAGCTTCGTAGTTTGTACCTGTAGAATATTCTCTCCAGGGCTCTTTACCTGTTAATGCATATGAGGCTCTTAACTTACCATTATCCAGCCATGGCAAGGCCGTTTTAACGGTGGCCAGATCGGTAAAATTAAAGGCCAAACTTGCTGATGGATAGGCAAAATATGGATTGTTTGGCATTAACCGCGAAGCGCCATCAACCCTACCCGATAGGGTTAAATACAATAAGGTTTTGTAGCCCATTATGGCCTGTGCAAAAGCACCAACTGTACGGTAGCGGTTTACATAGGTTAATGTACGCTGTGTTGTTGGCAGCGTATTATTTATACTGTAAAAATTTGGATCGTACATATTCGTACCACGCTGAG
Organism: Pedobacter sp. 01T416_2; assembly: GCF_056398925.1. NCBI lineage: Bacteria > Pseudomonadati > Bacteroidota > Sphingobacteriia > Sphingobacteriales > Sphingobacteriaceae > Pedobacter > Pedobacter sp. 01T416_2. The sequence goes on along the minus strand of NZ_JBFTQI010000024.1, from coordinate 3,371 downwards.
AATCGGTAGTAGAATTATAATCGTTAAAAGTAGCACCAATAACATAGGTATTGTTAAAATCTCCAAATTTATGCTTGGCACTAGCCGTTAACGATCCATTAAATACCTTGGTCAACTGATCATAGGTCATTACCGTTCCGCCTGTCGGGGCTGCGGCAGAACCCGAGCCCCGGTAAGATTGAGCATGATATACCGACAATCCTTTGGTATTGGCAATGTCGGCTCCAATAATCCCATTAATCCTTAACCATTTTGTCGGCTTTAGCTCCACATTCGTATTTGCAATTAACCTGTTAACTTTATCGTTATTCACATTTTTAACAACATCCCAAAGCGGGTTATCGAATTCCGAATAGATGCTTGCCAGATGCAGAACCCTGTTTCCGTTGATATCTTGGTAATTCTGAACATCGTAAGCAGAACTAAACCGCATCAACTGAAGCAAAGATCCGTTAGCACCTTTATTTGCCTTATCATTATTAGAATTGATGTAGTTGAAAGTGCTTGTTAGTTTCAGTATCGGTGAAATGGTACCAACTGCAGTTATCCTCGATGAGATCCGCCTATAACTTGTTGTAGGGATTGTTCCTTTACTATCGGTGTATTCGTTAGACCAACGATAAGAGAACTGTTCAGTTCCTCCCTCAAAAGACAAGTTGTGTTTTTGTGTAAAACCAGTTTCGAAAAAATTATGGATATTATCGTAAAGTGGTGTACTTGGTAAAAATGCCGGCCCAAAAAAGTTAGAACTTCCACCATCGTAAACTCCATTAGAAACCCCCGAGTTGTACTTAGTTTGTATCTCCGGAAACTTATTCAGCTGCTCTACCCTAAACGAATTATTGTAATTAATACTTCCGCGGCCAGCCTTACCTTTTTTTGTGGTAATCAAAATTGCGCCACTGGCACCGGCACTTCCATATAACGCGGTGGCCTCAGGCCCTTTCATTATTACATAACTTTCGATATCGTTTGGGTTAATATCCATCCCCCGGTTAGAGTAATCCTGGTCTCTGTTTGCGGCTCCCGAAACTAGCTCTCTTGTTTGATTTAATGTACTGTTGTTAATCGGCACACCATCTACAACAATCAGTGCGTTATTATCTCCGCTGATCGATACAAATCCTCGTAAAACAATCTGCGCAGAGGCTCCTGGGTTTCCATTGGTACTATTAATCGATAAACCTGGAACACGACCTTGCAAGCCTCCAAAGAAATCGTTTCTCTGGGTTTCGGCAACTTCGGATCCGGAAACTTTTGGCGTTGAATAGCCTAACGATTTAGCATCGCGATCAATCCCATAGGCAGTAACCACAACCTCATTAAGATTGCTGGCATCAGCAGAAAGGGTTACATTAATCGTGCTATTTGCACCAACAGCTCTTTCAACACTTTTGTATCCAACATAAGAAAATGTTAATACATCGGTTTTTAATGCCTTTATCGAATAATTTCCTTTGCCATTGGATTGTGACACCACGGTACTTCCCTTCACCCGGATAGAAACGCCGGGAATGGGGCCGTCAGCGGAGCTGACCTTACCGGTAATCGTTATCTGTTGCGCGAAAACTTGCGCACACAGCATAATCATACCGATAAAACTAAAGAATAGTTTTTTCTTCATAATTTGTTAGTAAGAAAGTGGTTATTAGAAGTTGTTGTTTGTATTCCGGTTTATCAAACGCGCAAATTACCGCAGCTTTGATGTTAGTTAAGTAAATATGATGAATGTTTTTGAAAATAAAAACAAATAGGAAAGATTTATTGTGCTAACAAACAAAACTTTATCGCACAAACACGCATAAAAACGCAAATAATATAATTTTAAAATCTTTTTATACATTCGTAAAAAATCAAATGATTTATGCTGAAAAAAGAACGTCACGACTTCATCATGCGCCAGATTAACCTGCATAACCGTGTTTTAACATCCGACTTAGTGCAGTTACTTAATGTTTCAGAAGACACAATCAGACGAGATTTACAAGAGCTTGTTGATGAAAACTTGCTTTATAAGGTTCATGGAGGCGCTTTATCGAAATCTTATCACAGTTCTTTTGACGATAGTACGGTTTATGCCAGAGATAGTAAGATTGCGATTGGCAAAAAAGCCGTTCAGTTGATAAAAGATGGCATGGTAGTTTTAACCGGAGGAGGAACAACGATTTTAGAATTTGTTAAACGACTTCCGCAGGGCCTATCTGCTACATTTTTCACCATTAGTCCGCTGGTAGCAGTAGAGCTCGCTAAATACAATAATATCGAAGTGATTTTAATTGGAGGCTTATTTTCGAAAAATTCGCAAGTTACTTACGGCGGACAAGTAATTACACAGTTATCTGAAATCAAAGCCGATTTATGCCTGATGGGAACCAGCGCCATCCATCCCGATGAAGGCCTAACGGATACCTACTGGGAAATTAACCAGCTTAAAAAAGCCATGTTAGCCTGTGCAAAAAAAACCGCTGTACTTTGTATTTCCGAAAAGCTGGATATTGCTTTAAGATTAAGGGTTTGCCCGATAGAAAGCATTAGTTATCTGATAACAGAATTAGATTTAGACCATGAATCTCTTTCGCGCTACCGTGAAAAGGAATTGAATATTTTATAAAAAGAGGTTGTATCATACAGATTTGTCACCCTGAGCCTGTCGAAGGGCCTGTTTAAATACTGTTTAAGGTGTTTCGACAGGCTCAACATGACAGCATCTGAGCTGAAATTGTGTTTATGATACAACCTCTTTCATTTTGCTAGAAAGTTGGATCCGCAGGGGTATTGGTATTATTATCTCTTTCTGCGAAAGGATAAGGGAAAAAATTACGCTTGCGATCAGCTAAAGGTTGATTGAACCTTCTCATATCCTCAAGTTTTAGCCCAGACATAAAGAGTTCAATACAACGGTGTTTGTAAATCAGATCTAAAAGCTGTTGTTGTGTATAAGGACCAGTTAGTGCCGGCAGTGCCGCCCCAACTCCAAAAGGATCAGTTGCTGCAGTTTTGGTTACGATCTTATTTAGCTCAGTAAGCGACGAAGCCAGGTCAGGAGTAGCTTGACGGGCATAAGCCTCTGCTTTAATTAAGGTCATTTCGCCAGGCAGATAAATGGGAAACTGGGTAAAAGTGCCTGCACCGAAACCATTAATACGTACTGTTGTATTAACTACAGTATAAAATGGAATCCTGGCATCGCCTGCATCCGGGATATTAGCGCCAGTCTGTCCTAAATTTATATTCTTAGGTTGAATTACATTATTGGTAGAGGTAGCAATCTCAAAAATGGGGTTCAAATTTATTGCATCATATGTAAATGTCGATTTTTTAGTTAAATCAACTGCATTTGCAGCAGTTAATGCTAACACATAGTTTCCGGC
>NZ_JBFTQI010000023.1:0-17854 GCF_056398925.1 Pedobacter sp. 01T416_2 | reverse complement strand
GCCCAAGGTCGGAGCCGACCAGTCAGCTGAAAGCGGTATCCGAATTCTTTGATTCGAACGGTAAACTTAAAGGGTACAAAAGGGATATGTACGATGGAGGGATCAGGATTCCGTTTATCGCATGGGCGCCCTTTATTAAAAATGCGCCGAAAACAAGTGATGTACCAGGGTATTTCCCTGATATCATGCCAACTTTTGGAGAGATTGCCGGTAAAACAACTGGATTCCGTACAGACGGCACTAGTATATACCCGGTTATTAAGGGCAGCAAGGTTAAAACTGACCGCTTTCTATACTGGGAGTTTTTTGAATTGGGCTTTGAGCAGGGCGTGCGTTATGGTCGGTGGAAAGGGGTGAAAAGACATCATAAACTCGAACTTTACGACATTAATACGGATATTGGCGAAACCAATGACGTGGCTGCTGCCCATCCTGATATTGTAAAGAAAATTGAAGATTATCTTTCAACCGCCAGAACAGATTCGCCTTATTGGACGGTAAAATAAAGGCAGTATTCTCCATCTATTTTCGATCTGGAACTAACGGTTATAGTTAAAATAGTTTAAGAGCTTGTTTAAGTTTGATACAATTATTTTACTTATCTAACGTTTTTGTCACACTGGGGGGTAATTTATTGTATAAAAATCAATATAAATGATATAAGGATTTTTAGCGTATTGTAAGCTGCGAGGAATCGTCATTGCGAGAAGGCTTTTTCAGYCGACGAAGCAATCTTACAACGATCGCTACTAGTGTGCGCATTAAGATTGCTTCGTGCCTCGCAATGACGACCTTTCTATGGAGGTCTGTCAATGGTAGCGGAGTCGATTGCTTTTAATGTATCGAAAAACGGGTCTTCGACTACGCTCTCCACAGGAGTCCTTTGGACAGACTGGCATACTAATAATTTATAATAAAATTTAAACAGGCTCTAAGTCTGTAAGTGAAATGCAACACATTTTCAAATTTAGCTATTGGGTTGGGGATTGGTTTCTCTTAAACTCACTTGGTCTCATGCCATATTTCGATTTGAATACCGTCGAAAAGTAATTTGGTGAAGAGAATCCGACCATATAGGTGATTTCTGCGATTGTATACCTTTCATTGATCAATAGAAATTTTGCCTTTTTTAGTCTTCTGTTTATGATGTAATCTGTTACACTGCAATCGAGCAAGGCCTTTACTTTTCTGTATAACTGTACCCTTGAAACTCCCAGGGCTTTACTGATCTCCTCTACACTGAAGTTTTCATTGCTTAAGTTCTGCTCCACGAGACCGGAAAAATCATTTACAAATTTTTTATCCAGGCTTTTTGAAATAGGTTGCCTGTTTCCAGAGCTGATGTCGCTTGTGTAATGAGACTTTAGCAGGAGTCTGTTTTTCATCAGGTTCCGCACAGTAGCCAGTAAATATTCATAATTGAAAGGTTTTACGATATAGGCATCTGCCATACTCTCGAAACCATTGATCTGCTGTTCTACACTGCCCTGTGCGGTGAGCAGGATGATGGGGATATGAGATGTACGAATGTCGGATTTGAGCTTCTCTGTAATTTTCTTCCCTGAAAGATCTGGAAGTACCACATCGCAGATAATCAGATCTGGGACTTGCTCGTAGGCAGAAGTGATCCCGCTCTCTCCAGTATTTGCAATAAATACCTCGTATTCCTCATCAAGTTTCTCAGCCAGATAATGCAGAAGGTCTGCATTGTCTTCGATTATCAATACCGACCGTTCTTTTAATTCACGCAACAAATCATGATTCTTTTCTCTATTGAGATGCTCTAGTTCGCTCGTATAGATTTTCGCATTTTCATAAAGTTCTTCTCTTTCCGCCTGTTGGGTGTACTTCTCTTCTTCCCGAAGGTGTGATGACCCAAGGGGGAGGGTGACGGTAAATATAGTACCCTGCCATTTCCGGCTTTCTACGGTTAGGTCTCCATGTAAAAGATTCATCAGTTCCTTCGAAAGGGAAAGGCCCAATCCAGATCCTTTTCTTGCGTTCGAGTCTGCCTGATAAAAATGTTCAAATATATGGAGGATTTCTTCCCGATCCATTCCAGGTCCATTGTCTTCCACTTTGATAGAGATATGAGCATCGTCTTTACTCACTGTAACGTGAACCGTTCCATTGGCTGGAGTAAATTTTAATGCGTTAGATATCAGGTTGAAGATTACCTTATCGAACATGTTCACGTCAAACCATACTGTTATATCCGATTCTTTAGTGAAAAGTCTGAGGTCTATGTTCTGTTTTTTTGCAGCGAGCTGAAAGGTCTCAATGATGTCTGCAATGAAATCTATAATATTGTTAGATGTCGATCTTATGCGCATCTTACCATACTCAATCTTCCTGTACTCAATGAGCTGGTTGATCAGGCGCAGCAGGCGAAAAACATTTTTATTGATCAGTTTTAGGTTTTTTCCTGCAAGGGTATTAATTTTTTCATTATTAAGCAGATCTTCCAGGGGAGAGAGTATCAGGGTAAGGGGGGTGCGGAATTCATGAGATATATTGGTGAAGAAGTTCAGTTTGGCCTCTGTCGCTTCTTTAGCCTTTTCAGACATCTCAATAAGCTTATTACGCTGGTTAAGGATTTCCAGGTTATTCGCCTCCAGGTTTTTGTTGATCTTCCTGTTTTCCAGTAGGGAGAAAAAAGCAAGTCCCCCAAAAACCACAGAGAGCACCAGGGTAACCACAGTGATGTTTAATGTAAGCTGTTGATTGTCAAACAAAGAACGTTGTTCAGCCAGGAGTGATTGTTGCCGCTCAATATCTCTCTGCTGGCTGCTAAATTTGTTCCACTGCAGTTTCATGAGCTGAACATTCGATGAATCTATGACCACAGACTGAAGGATATTTTCTTTGAGGATGGATTCTTTTCCAAGGATACGGAATGCTGTGGAAATTGCCTCTTTGCCTCCCGTTGGATAAAGCATGCTGGCATCTATCACTTTGCCATCAATCATCTGGAGGCCACCCCCTTGTCCAGGTAGCGCATCTATACCTATAATGGCCACCTTCCTTTTTATTCCGAGTTTATCTAACGCTTCCCTGGCTGCAGAAGCCATCTGGTCATTGTGAGCAAAAATTAGGTCTGTGGTACGCAATGTCTCCTTCATTTTCAGCAGTTCATCAATAGCGTGCGATTTTAACCAATCGCCATAGATCTGATTCGAAATTCGAATATCAGCGGATTTTTGGAGCCCTTCGGCAAATCCTCTCTGGCGCTCTATTGTGGGAGAGGAGCCGGGAAGTCCCATGATTTCCAGAATATTTCCTTTCCCTTTAAGCAGACCGGATACATATTGCCCGGCCATCTTGCCAATCTGATAGTTGTCTGCACCGACATAAGCGGTATAAGCGGAAGATGATGTTTTCCTATCGATAATAACCACAGGAATGCCACTATTATAAGCTTGTTCAACAATTGGAGTGAGTGGCCGGGCCTCGTTAGGGGATATAATCAACAGGTCAATATTCATTTTTAATAGTTCCCCTACCTGTGCGATTTGTTTTCTATTGCTGTTGTTTGCATCTCTATATACCAATGTGGCACCCGGATGCAGCGAAAGCTCCATTTTCATCTCTTCCAGCATGGTTCTCCTCCACAGATCTGAGCCAACGCATTGTGAAAATCCTATAACATATTTTGCTTCCTTTTTCTTGTCGCTACAGCCACAAAGAATAGCCGTTAGGATGACCAGTATAAGTATCCTATGAAGGAAGTGAAGTCTTGCGCTCATATTTATCATTTTAATAAGGGCAGTGCCTGGCACCGGTTGTATCTGGTTAGGATCCTGTTTGTAAGAAAATAATTCTAAAGATAATCAAATTTGAAACTTTAAGGAATTGGCGCTCGGCTGCGAGTGGGAGGATGAAAGGTGCAGATGCATCAAAACCTTAATATTGATGTTTCAAAAGTGTAACCACATCAGATCAGGTAAAAATAATAAAATTTAATTCACTGTTAGTCAGTCATTTAGTTGATGTGTCAAGATTGTATTCTTTTGGAACAGATTTGTTATCCTTCCTTCCTGTTTTTGACCAACTTGCAATCCTCAACCAATAAATAAACCCTTATGAAAAAACATTCCGTCCTGGCTTGGTCCATGGTCGTAGCCCTAGGCGGCTTTCTGTTTGGATTCGATACAGCCGTAATATCAGGTGCTGAAAAATCCATTCAACAGTTTTGGAAGCTTTCCGCATTTTCGCATGGACTTACCATATCTATTGCACTTATCGGTACGGTAATCGGCTCTCTGGTAGGATCCCGCCCCTCTGATTATTTCGGAAGAAAAAATACACTTTATTTCGTAGCTGCAGCATATCTACTTTCCTCACTTGGTACCGCGCTGGCAGATAATTGGTATATCTTTTTAGCATTCCGCTTTTTGGGTGGTTTAGGTGTGGGGATATCTTCCGTTACTGCACCCATTTATATTTCAGAGGTGTCTCCGGCACATAGAAGGGGCCGGCTTGTAGGGCTTTTCCAGTTCAATGTTGTACTGGGAATATTGATATCCTATCTTTCAAACTATTTGCTAAGCCAGGGAGGAGAGGCATCCTGGAGATGGATGCTTGGTGTTCAGGCATTTCCATCCATCATATTCCTTGTGCTAATCTACTTTATTCCTGAAAGTCCAAGATGGCTTATACTTAAGCGTGGTGCGTACGATAAAGCATTGGAAATCCTACGCATCATAAATCCACTAAACTGCGATGATGAGCTCGCCGCTATACAGAAATCCGGTCAGGATATGCAGCGAGATAAATCTTCGGATGGACTTTTTTCAGGAAAGTACAACAGGCCAATTATCCTTGCCGTGCTGTTTGCTTTCTTTAACCAGGTATCCGGCATAAACGCCATCATTTATTATGCGCCAAGAATTTTTGAAATGGCAGGGCTTGGTGCGCATTCTTCACTTTTATCAACTGTTGGTATCGGAATGGTCAATTTTATATTTACGCTTCTTGCAATCAATATTATAGATAAAGTTGGGAGAAAAACACTGATGCTGATTGGTTCTTTCGGACTGATTGTTTCTCTTGGACTTGTTGCAGTTGCATTTTTGGGCGGTTCATCCAGCGGGTTTGAGATTCCGATTTATGTAATGCTCTTTATTGCTTTTTTTGCTTTTTCGCAAGGGGCAGTTATCTGGGTATTCATCTCAGAGATTTTCCCAAATCAGGTCAGGGCAAAGGGGCAAACACTTGGTAGTTCTACTCACTGGGTAATGGCAGCACTGATTGCATTCTGCTTTCCCTATCTGGCAGAGTCATTTGGAGGGGCAAACATATTTTTCTTTTTCTGTGCCATGATGGTATTGCAGCTGGTATTCGTTTGGAAAATGATGCCTGAGACAAAGGGGAAATCTCTGGAGCAGATAGAAACCGGAATTGTAATGCACTAAATAAAAAAGAAAGACAAGAATATGATCACACCTGCTATATGCTTTGGCGAAATATTATGGGATGTGCTGCCTGATGGGCGCATGCCAGGTGGTGCACCGCTAAATGTTGCCTATCACCTCAATAAGCTTGGCCTGTCCAGCAGTATCATCAGTAAAGTCGGAGATGATGAAAATGGAGTGAAACTGGAGCGTTTGCTTGATGGTTGGCAAATTAACAAAAGCCTCCTTCAGCGCGATACGATCCACCCTACCAGTGAAGTGATTGCCCGTGTGGGCATCAGAAATGAGGTTTCCTATGAAATCGTGTTTCCCGTGGCATGGGATTTTATCGATCATCAGTCCGTGATCGATAGCGCACTGAAGTCATCCACATATTTTGTATATGGAAGCCTCGCCTCCAGAAATACACTTTCCAGAGAGACGCTGTTCAAATTCCTGGAAAGCGATGCGATAAAGGTATTTGATATCAATCTCCGCCCTCCTTTCTTTGATAAGAGCCTGTTGGCAAATCTGATGGAACGGGCTGATATCATAAAATTTAACGAGTCGGAGCTACATATGGCCCAGATTCTTTTCGGGGGAAGGTTCATAAATGAGAAAGAGCAGGTCCGTTTTATACAGGAACGCTTCAATGTTCCAGAGGTAATCGTAACTAAAGGAGAATTTGGGGCTTCCTATTATAGATTGGATCAATCCTACCATGCCTGGGGATCCGAAGTTAAGGTTAACGATACCATTGGGAGTGGAGATTCATTTCTTGCAGCCTTCATTGCCAGCCATCAATTGGGACTGGCACCAAAAACCATTATAAAAAATGCGATAGGAATGGGCGCTTTTATAGCCACGAAAAAGGGGGGCTGTCCGGAATATGAGATTGAAGAATACAAAAAATTTATTGATGAAATATTTTAACTAAACATAATACTAACCAAAYCTGAATTTTTATGAGAAAAATTTTCCTTACCTGGCTTTTTGCCTGTATGGTAACGTGCCTGGCATTTGGCCAGACCAGGGTAATCAGCGGCGTTGTCACCGACAATGAATCCATCCCTCTGGAGGCTGTAACCGTAGTGATCGTAGGTACCCAAAAAACGGTGACTACAGATGCTAATGGTAGTTTTAAAATTGAAGCTTCTGCTGGTCAGTCGCTTAGGTTTATTTATATTGGAGCTGAACCATTGACCATTCCCATTACCGCAGAATCGGCCAATCTTAAGGTCAAACTCGACATCGCGATCAATAAGCTCAACGAGATCGTGGTTACGGGTTATCAGAAGGAACGCAAGAAAGACATCACCGGAGCGGTCAATGTAGTTGATGTTTCAAAGATCAGGGATATCCCTTCTGGTAATGCTGTAAAGTCTCTTCAGGGAAGGGTTCCAGGGGTGCTGATTACCACCGACGGTTCTCCAACTGGTCAGGCAACAGTAAGAATCCGCGGCATTGGAACCCTGGGCAATAACGACCCGCTTTATGTAATCGATGGCGTACCAACCAAAAACGGGTTGGAACAGTTAAACCAGAACGACATTGAATCTATTCAGGTGCTTAAAGATGCGTCTTCGGCTACTATTTATGGCTCACGTGCAGCGAATGGGGTAATCATCATCACTACAAAAAAGGCCAAGAAAGGTTATTCAAAGATCGACTTCAATGCCTCGACATCCATTCAGAATTATGCCACCAAACTTAAAACGCTTAATGCCGAAGAAAGAGGCCGTGCCTATTGGCAGGCGGCGGTAAACGATAAGGCCAACCCCAATAATAACCAGATCTATCAATATGACTGGAATAATAACTTTAACAATCCAGTGCTCAACCGTGTGATCTTTCCGGAGTATATCGATGCGGCAAAGACCATGAAGGCTGCAGATACTTACTGGTTTGATGAGATTGCACAAAATTCGATTATTCAGTCCTATGATGCTGCCCTTTCCAATGGCGGTGAAAAGGGGAACAGTCTTTTTTCAGTGGGTTATTATGATAATAAGGGTATCGTAAAAGAGTCAAGAAGCCGGAAATATACGGCAAGATTCAATTCTGATTACAATTATCTGGACGGCAAGTTAAAGATCGGGGAGAATTTTTCAGCAAGCTACATTAAGAATGCCCAGATCCCGACAAGCGATATCCTATTTGCCTCGCTCGTACAGCAGCCTATTGTGCCGGTACATACCACAAGCGGAGGCTGGGGAGGCCCTGCAGCAGGAATGACCGATAGACAGAATCCGGTTAGATTAATAGAAGACAACAAGCAGAATGCTTACAATTTTTATAGGCTCTTTGGAAATGCATATGCGGATTACCAGATCATTCCTGGATTGAACTTCAGGACAAATTTTGGTGTAGATTATAACGGTAGCTATCAACGTTTGTTAAAGAAATCATATGTTTCGGGCTTTTTGGCAGATCCTGCAAACCAGGTGAGCAATGCACAGACCTATCAGGGGAATATCATCTGGCAGAATACCCTTAACTATAAGGTCACCAAGGATAAACATAACCTGGAAATACTTGCCGGTCAGGAATACATAAAGAACATCAGTCAGGAGTTTTCTGCAAGCAGACAAGGGCTTGCGATAGAAAATATTGATTATGCCTACCTTAATGCAGGTAGCTCAAATACCCTCAACGGGGGAAGTGGCGCGGGAAACAAACTGTTGTCTTATTTCGGTAAGGTCAACTACAGTTACAACGACCGTTATATTGCCTCTGTAACTTTAAGAAGAGATGGCTCTTCGCGTTTTGGTAAAGATAACCGATACGGTACTTTCCCAGCTTTCTCACTTGGTTGGAGGATGAGTGAAGAAAAGTTTATAAAGGATCTGGGTCTGTTTTCTGATCTGAAGCTTAGGTACGGCTGGGGCCGGTCTGGAAACCAGGAAATCCCCAACAATGCCACACGCTCGCTATACTCTGCTATTTACGGGACTGACCCGACATGGGACTTTGATAAAGGTACTGCATATGATATCACAGGCGCAGGCACAGGTCAGCTGCCCTCTGGTTTTACCCTTATCCAACAGGGCAACGACAATCTGAAATGGGAGTCTTTAAGAGAGTCGAATTTTGGTTTAGACTTTGGTTTATGGAACAATAAGCTTACCGGTTCTGTTGATTATTTTATTAAGAAAACCTCAGATATTCTAATCAGTCCCGCTTACCTGGCGGTGCTTGGAGATGGAGGGAACAGCTACAGTAATGGGGCTTCGCTCCAGAACAAAGGGCTTGATGCGATTCTTACCTATGAAGATAAGATTGGTGATGATTTTAGTTTCAGCCTGACGGGTAACTTTTCGCTTTACAGGAACAAGGTGACCTATCTGCCTAAAGATGTACTGGCTTCCTATCCCGGCAATGGCACCGACAAAAACGTACTCGGAAGGCCCATAAACTCGTACTTTGGATATGTTGCCGATGGCCTCTTTACTTCACAGGCAGAAGTGGATGCTTATGCCAGTCAGCCTGGAAAAGGATTAGGCAGGATTAAATATAAGGATATAAACAACGATGGAGTGATTAACGATCTGGATCGTGACTTTATAGGCGACAATAGCCCTAAGTTCACTTATGGACTGAATGTTTCCCTTAGCTATAAGAACTTCGATATGAGTTTTTTCCTACAGGCCATCAATGTAGATGTGGTGAACGACTTTAAGACCTATACCGATTTTTCTTCGCTTTGGACAGGTACGAACTGGGGCAGCAGGACGCTTGATGCCTGGAGTCCTTCAAATCCAGGCTCTACCATTCCAGCGCTTACTCTTGTAGACCGCAATAATGAAGGAAGGTTCTCTACTTACTTTATTGAAAACGGATCTTACCTCAAGCTGCGCAACCTGCAGGTTGGTTATAACCTTAAAAAGGCACTGAATATGAAAATACAGAACTTCAGGATATTCGTTCAGGGCAGTAACCTGTTTACCATAAAGAGCAAATCTTTTACCGGTACTGATCCTGAGATTCCCAATTATGGATTTCCTGTGCCAGTTGTTGGTACACTTGGGGTAAATATTACATTGTAAAATTAGATAATATCAAAAGATGAAAAAATTAATATATACACTGGCATTCTTTGCTACCCTATTCTTCTCATGCGAAAAAGCACTTGATGAGCCAGCACAGGGCGTGGTTTCCGGCGATGATCTGAATACTCCGGAGAATATTGATAAAATGGTCATTGCAGCTTATTCTGCACTTGGAAATGATCACTATACTTCTCCATATTCCAGTATGTGGCCGTATGGAAGCGTTCGTGGAGGAGACACCTATAAAGGAGGGGATGGGCCCGGAGATCTGTCAGAGTTCCATTTGTTTGAGACATTTTCCCTTAACAGACCTGATAATGCACTCATCGACCAGCTTTGGTTCAGGCTGTATGTCGGTGTCGGTCGAGCTAATGATGCGTTGAGAAGAGTTAATGCCATGTCTGCCACTGATTATCCAAACAAGGTTCAACGCCAGGGAGAACTTCGCTTTTTGAGAGGACATTTTTATTTTCTGTTAAAGATTCTTTTCAAATATGTTCCCTTTATCGATGAGAATATGGCAAAGGCCGACTATCCGTCCATTTCCAACAAGGCCTTGAGTAATGATGCGCTTTGGACGAAGATTGCAGATGATTTCAGAGCGGCCGTTACAGCGCTGCCGACAGATCAGAACGATAAGGGCAGGGTAAACAAAAATACTGCGAAAGCATATCTGGCCAAAGTGCTGTTGTACCAGGCATATACCCAAAGCGAAAATAACGCGGTAAGCGGTATTGATGCTGCTAAATTAAATGAAATAAATACATTATGTGATGAGGTCATCGCATCGGGCAAATTCGGCCTGAGCACGGATTACGCCAGCAACTTTTTATCTGCTTCTGATAACGGCCCGGAATCTGTTTTTGCTATCCAGTATTCAAAAGATGATGGTACGCCAAAGGGGAGGCTGGATTACGGGCATGCGCTTAACTATCCGATGAACCAGGAGTATGGATGCTGCGGTTTTAATGTGCCCAGCCATGACCTGATCAATGCTTTTAAAACAGGAACCGACGGATTGCCTCTTTTTTCCACCTACAACAATACAGATGCGGCGGCTTCTCTCGACTTTCAGAGCAGTTCATTCGATCCACGACTTGATCATACCGTGGCCAAACCAGGTGCGCCTTTTAAATATAAGCCAACTTTTGTATTCCAGCGCTCGTGGTCAAGAGCACCAGCTATTTACGATGCATTTGCCAGTATGAAAGAAGCAGTACTTCCAGATGACGCTTCTTTTCAGAAAGTTCCACCATTTATCGGAAGTTCGAAAAACTGGCAGATCATCCGCTACTCAGATGTGCTGCTTTGGAAAGCAGAAGCGCTGATAGAGCTGGGGCGGCCATTGGAAGCTGTTCCGCTGATCAATCAGGTTAGAAACCGTGCAAACCTAAGTCGTAATCTATTGAAAAATGCCGCGGGAAACCCAACTTCAAATTATAACGTTCAGCTTTATCAACCTGGGGTAAATTGTACCTGGACGCAGGATTTTGCAAGGCAGGCCCTAAGATTTGAGAGAAGACTTGAGTTCGCTACAGAAGGTTATCACTTTTTTGATTTGGTGAGATGGGGGATTGCTGCGCAAACTATGAACGCTTATTTTACGGTCGAAAAATCAAGGGTTGCCCACCTCGCAGATGCCAGGTTTACGGCAGGAAGGGATGAATATTTCCCGATTCCATTAAATCAGATTAACTTTAGTAGCGGGGTATATAAACAAAATAATGGATGGTAGTATTTTAAAAGAGGCTGTATCAAAAAGATAAATTTAAGAATTGTTAAAGAATTAAATTTGGGATTTTCGTGGTTCCCACGCAGGTGGGAACCACGAAGTGCTCAGCGAAGCTAATCTTAAAGCGTAGAAAAATAAATATTAAGCGCATTACGATGCCCAGTCAAGCTGAGCATGACGACTTTCCTAAATATTATTTTGTTAATCAAACAAGAAAATGCTTTTTTGATACAGCTTCATTTGCTAAAAATTAAATAATAAATCATGAAAAACAAATTCATAAGAACGGCGATCTTTTTACTTTGCAGTCTACTTTCTATTGGCGCAAATGCCCAATCTACAGGAGGCGAAAAATACAGGCCAGCTTTCCATTTCTCACCAAAGGCACATTGGATGAATGATCCTAACGGAATGGTGTATTATAATGGCGTTTACCATCTTTTCTTTCAGTATCATCCCGGAGGTACAACCTGGGGACCTATGCACTGGGGACATGCCACAACTCAAGATTTCGTTAACTGGGAGGAAAAGCCCATAGCACTTTATCCAGATAGCCTGGGGACTATTTTTTCCGGAAGTATTGTAATTGATAAAGACAATACTGCAGGATTTGGTACGAATGCTATGGTTGCAATATTTACGCACCATAACCAAAAAATTGAAGAGGCTAAGACCGGTCTGCACCAATACCAGAGTATTGCTTATAGTAATGATGAAGGCAAAACGTGGACTAAATATAAGGGCAATCCTGTGCTTCCAAACCCTGGGATAAGCGATTTCAGGGATCCCAAGGTAATGTGGTATGAACAAGGCAAAAAATGGATCATGACTTTAGCAACAAAGGACAGAATCACTTTCTATTCCTCTCCAGATCTTAAAGCCTGGAAACGCGAAAGTGATTTTGGTGCCAACCTGGGCGCCCATGGTGGGGTTTGGGAATGCCCTGATCTATTCCCACTCAAAAGCAATGGTAAAACGGTATGGGTGCTTTTAGTTAGCATCAATCCCGGAGGCCCTAACGGAGGTTCTGCAACCCAGTACTTTACAGGAAACTTTGATGGGAATAAATTTGTGCCAAATTCTACAAAAGAGAAATGGGTGGATTATGGAACCGATAATTATGCAGGGGTTACCTGGTCTAACACCGGCGACAGGAAGATATTTCTTGGCTGGATGAATAACTGGCAGTATGCCAACCAGGTGCCTACCAAGGCATGGCGTGGTGCTATGACACTTCCGAGAGAACTATCGCTCGCAAGTGTTGATGGAGCGTATTATCTTCGTTCGTTACCTGTAAAGGAAATTTCGCCATCATTAAAGCCTGTTTATAAGAAAGGACCTGTTACTATTGATAAGGAGATTGATCTTTCTGCATATGCCAAGCCTCTGGATGGAAAGTTCAAACTCGATCTTAGCCTTGAAAATACCAACGACTTTAATATTATATTATCGAACGTTAACGGACAAAAGCTGATTATAGGCTATGACAAAAAGAACAACAGTTACTTTATCGACCGGACACTATCTGGCGAAACATTATTTGAAAAAGGATTTGCCAAAAAACATCGTGCGCCCAGGTTACTGGCCAATAAGGAAATCCATATTAGCTTGATCCTGGATGTAGCATCCATAGAACTTTTTGCCGATAACGGATTAACTGTGATGACAGATATCTTCTTTCCAAGTAGTTCTATTGAAACAATCAAGATTCAAAGTAAAGCCGTTAGTAAGTTAACCAGTCTTTCTCTGTCAAAGATTAACCAGAAGCAATCAAAATAGTATAAGGGTTGTATCTTAAATATAGATTTGTCATCCTGAACCTGTCGAAGGGCAACATGACAGCATTTGAAGTGAAATCGCCTTTATGATACAACCTCTTATAATAAAACTTTAATCACCAAAACCCTGGCAAATAAATATCCTGTAAGTATTCATTGAAATATAGGCCAATGGCGTTTCCCCGAAATTATTATTACCTTGTATTTTTAAGTTAATGTATATTTGTCGGACGAATGATCAACATTAATCACACGGATGAAAAGTCTTTATTGCTTCAATTGAAAAACGGTGATGAGCGTGCATTTGAAATACTATACAATAACTATAAATTCCGGATCGCCGGAAATTTATTCAAACTTCTCAAATCTGACGACCTGGTAAAAGAAATGCTGCAGGAGCTTTTTTTTAAAATATGGGAAGTGCGGACACAGATTGATCCCGAAAAGTCTTTTAAATCTTACCTCTTTCGCATAGCGGAGAACCTGGTGCATGATTATTTTCGGAAAGTGGCAAAAGACAAACGTTTACTGACTAAAATAGTTGCTTCAAGTTCAGAGCTTTATCTTCATGTTGAAGAAGATATGCTGAGTAAAGAAGATGCTCAAAAATTGCAGAACGCTATAAACCTTATGCCCCCTCAGCGTAAAATGGTATTTACACTCTGCAAATTAGAGGGTAAATCTTATAAAGAAGTAGAGGAGATTATGGGCATTAGTGCCAAAACCATCAGTAGCCATATGCTGCAAGCCAATAGGTTTCTTAAAACGTATTTTAGAGATTCTCCTACACTTACCATTTCCATAGTTTTAGGTATTTTATTCAAAGGCTTTTGATCCTGATCGTTATTTTTGGAAATTAATTGTTAATTTTTTATTAACTGACTAAGGATATTTTTGCTTAGCTCCGTATTAGCTGTAAAAATTGAACCTTGAAGCCATCCGATCAACTCCATATTCTCTTCAAAAAATACCTTAATAATAGCTGTAGTCTTGAAGAAACACAGCGGCTGATGAGTTATTTTCAACTTGATGAAGATCAGGAAGTGTTGAAAGATCTCATTATCGGCGCTTTAGAAATTGAGGACGAACGTTATGAAACTGATCCTGCCATTGCTGGGGTACTGGCTAAGGTAGACCGGGATCTGTTCGTTCAGATTCATGAATCAGCACAAGCCGTACCTGAAGGTAAAAATAAAATACTTAAACTCTGGTTACAAATTGCTGCTGTTTTAGCTGTAGTGTACCTGGGTGTTTATTTTTTCAATAACCAACCGGAAAAGGTTGCCACTGTTCCCAAAGTTACTTTATATGATATCAAGTCAGGGGGCTATGGTGCTACACTTACCCTGGCAAATGGCAGGAAGGTCAGCTTAGCAAATGCGTCTAAAGGTGAAATAGGAAGGGAATCAGGAATAGTCATCACTAAATCAGGCGACGGCAAACTGGTGTACCAGGTTAGTGAAAAGGTTTCGGATCCAAATGCTTCCAATACCCTGTCTACCGCCCGTGGAGAAACCTATCAGGTACGGTTGCCTGACGGATCGCTAGTATATTTAAATGCCGCTTCCAGCCTCACCTATACCACCTCCCTCATTGAAAATGGAAAACGGATAGTTAACCTCAGCGGTGAAGGATATTTTGAAGTAGCGAAGGATAAGCAACACCCATTTATTGTAAAAACAAATCGGCAGGAAGTAGAAGTATTGGGAACTCATTTCAACATCAGCAGTTATGCCGATGATGAAGTGGAAAAAACCACCTTACTGGAAGGAAGCGTGAAGCTCTCAGCATCGGGTAACTACAAATTGCTAAGACCAGGGCAACAAGCAAGGCTATCCGCTGGCAAAATAAAGATTATTGAAACGGATACCGATCTGGCTGTTGCCTGGAAAAATAATGAATTTGTAATCGAAAGTGAAAACATCGAAACAATCATGAAAATGATCAGTCGCTGGTATAATTTGGAGGTTGTTTACATCGGTGAAAAAACCACCCAGCGTTTCAGCGGCAAAGTTTCAAGATTTGATAAACTGTCAAAAGTACTTGAAATCGTAGAATCAACAGGGGAAGCTCGTTTCGATTTAAAAGGGCGAACAGTCTATGTATCAAAATAAACAAACTAAACTATTAATAGAATACTAACCTTAAACCAACAAATGAAAAAAAGATTACACTAACTCAAGACATGTTAAACGAAACCAGGCCCCGATTAGCCATCAGGACCTGGCAAAAGTTTGGAACATTCAATTAAAAATCAAACTAATAACCGCAGTCCTCCGTACGGTCCAACGCAAAAGAGGCTGCTTAACCAAACCGACTACTAATGTATCAAAATTCAAGGAAATTTGGTATGCCTAAACGGCTGTACCTTAAATTATTGCTAACTATGCGCTTAACCATCGTAATTATAATAGCGTGCTTTTTGCAGGTGAGTGGGTCGAGCTTTGCCCAAAAAGTGACTTTAACCAAGTCGAATGCTTCACTCCGATCTGTCTTCAAAGCGCTTAACCAACAGACAGGTTACAATTTTTTTTATACGGACAATTTGTTGGAAAATTCGTCGCCAGTGACCATCAATGTTAAAGATGCAGAATTGTCTGCTGTACTTACCCAGATTTTTGCAGCGCAAAACCTTGATTTTGTTATCCATAACAAGACTGTGGTCATCAAAGCAAGTGAACTGGCCAGGCAGGAGGTTATTTCCGGTTTTGTAGGCGATGCCAAAGAACGCAAGCCCATCCCGGGCGTTACAGTATCGATTAAGGGAACAAAGTCTGCCGTTCAGACGGATAAGAATGGAAAATTTACCATCAGTATTTCAGCAGGTGCAACCTCCTTGGAGTTCAGATTTGTAGGTTATAAAACCGTTGATGTGCCCATCTCACCTAATTCGAATTATACCATTTACATGGAGGAGAATCAGGTTACGCTAAATGAGACGGTGATTACAGGGATGGTTGACCGGAAGGTAAGTACCTATACCGGGGCTGCCAAAACCATAACTGCTGCCGAGCTTAAGGCGGTGAGTCCGGTAAATATTTTTGCCGGCATTGCTGCCCTTGATCCATCTTTCAGAATGATTCCCAACAACAAGATAGGCGGGAATATCAACGCGCTTCCGGAAGTGACCATGCGTGGGCAAACGTCTTATCCAACCCTGGGTTCGGAGCTTGTTGGAAACCCAAATACACCATTATTCATTCTTGATGGATTTCAGGTTTCTTTACAGGCAATCGTAGACCTGGATATGAATCAGATTGCCTCGGTAACTTTATTAAAGGATGCTTCGGCCACTGCAATGTATGGCTCTCGCGGAGGTAATGGTGTGATGGTAGTTACAACGATCCTGCCACCAAGAGGAAAAGTAGAAGTTTCCATAACCAATAACTTCACTTTATCATCTCCTGATCTTTCTGTTTACCATATGCTGAATGCGGAAGAAAAGTTAGACTTTGAACGTCGTGTCGGTTTTCTCAACAGTTATAGAGGGCAAGCCATTAATGCCGAACGATATAAAGCAGTGGTGAGCGGTGTTAATACAGACTGGAAATCTATTCCCGTTCAAACAGGAATCAACAACAGAACCAACCTGTCATTACGTGGGGGCGACCAGTCTTTAACTTTCAACCTTACTTTTAGTGGGAATTTTTTACAGGGAGTAATGAAGGAGCAGGACAGGAAAAATTATTCGGGAAGTTTTACACTGAGTTATAAAACCAATAAATTAACGTTCCAAAACAATACAATTGCAACTCAGGTCATTTCTAATGATTCGCCTTATGGGGAATTTAGTCAGTACCTGGATCTGAATCCATACTGGAAACCTTACGATGAAAACGGTAATGTAAACAAGTACCTGGAAAACATCGATTTGGGCTTCGGTGTAGGAAGTTCTGTGGTCTTAAACCCATTGATGGATATTAATTATAATACCATTAACAACAGAAATAAGAATTTTAATTTAAGAAACAATACCACTGTACGTTACGACTTTAGTAAATCATTATGGTTTAATGGTGCACTGGGAATCACAAAAGTAAACGGAACAATAGATAATTTCTATTCCGCATTAGACAGCCGTTTCAATGGTATTGCAGATTTAAGTGCGCGAGGTACCTATTCGAAAGACAACAGTGAGGCCTTTACGATGGACGGAACAGGTTCTGTGAACTACAATCAGAATTTTGGAAAGCACGGCATTACTGTATATGCAGGATTCAGGCTTGCCAGCACAAGCTTAAATTCATATAATGTATCTACGCAGGGTTTCCCTTTCGATCGTCTGGACAACATCTTGTTTGCTGCGCAGTATTTAAACAGCAGGCCTACCGGAACTGAAAGTACAATAAACAATCTTTCCTATACAGGGAGTGCAAATTACTCTTATGATAACCGGTATTTTACCGATTTTACTTATACTAGAGATGGCTCTTCTGCTTATGGAGAGAATAATAAATTTGGCAATTTCTGGTCTGCAGGTTTAGGATGGAACATCAATAATGAGAAATTTCTTAAAGATAGCAAAACAATCAACTTGCTGAGGATTCGTGGCAGCTATGGTTCTACAGGTACATCTGTACAAGATCCTTACGCCGCACAGTTCAGGTACAATTTAGGTACATCAACTGGTTATTTCGGCGAAGTAGGGGCTTTTCCCGGCGCACTTGGCAATCCCAACCTGAGCTGGCAACAAGTACTGAAGTCAAACATTGGTATTGCTTCATCATTTCTGGATAACCGTTTGACTTTTAATGCAGAATTTTATAATGAAGTAACTCAAAATGCGCTGACTACAGTTTCGCTGGCACCTAGTACCGGTTTCCCTTCGTATACCGAAAATTTAGGTAAAATTCAAAATAGGGGATTGCAATTCGACCTGGGTTATACCATACTATCTGAACC
>NZ_JBFTQI010000022.1:0-18306 GCF_056398925.1 Pedobacter sp. 01T416_2 | reverse complement strand
GTAAAAAGATCCCGAATATCCTGCAAAATTATAGTAAAAGATATCGGGCTCGATACTTGGGTAAGGTGTCGCCGCCAAATTGGAGATTGTAATATAATCAGCAACCGTAGTTGACGAGGCAATTGGCAATCCATTATTAACATTGGTACCAACGCCATCAGAACTACCGCGGATTGATCTTGAGATCACGCCACCAGAGTTAATTACCCAGCCCACACCTAAACAGGTAGACGGATCTTCGACTTTGACGCCGGATGTATAGTAAGAAATTGACAATGGCACTGATATATCTCCCGATTTTAGTGTATACAGTGGAATGTCGATTTCGGGTTTACCGCTATAATAACTAACAGGAACATCAGCATATTTTGAAAGTGCAGCTGCCTCGGGGCCCGGCGGCATTACTGAGGCAGTTCCAAATTGTGCATGTACGCGAAAAACAAAAGAGCTGAAAATCAGCAACAGTGTTGAGAGGTTTTTTAGCATATTTCCTATTTTTAGAATAATGGATTGGTATAATTTTGCCAAAAGTTAGTTGACGATAGTTACTACTACATCATACTATCCATTGGTATTTATAAAATCTTCATTTTAAAGATAGGCTACTGTTAAAAAATTATTAAATCTTTTTGACGAACGATCGGAATCAAGTGACGAACTGAGCTTCTGGAGTGATGACTTTTTTTGGCGACTAATATTTTAAAAAGTACTGCTCATCTGGAACATGGGCAGGTACATTGCGATCAGGATTACCCCAACCACCAGGCCTAGAAAGATAATGATCAAAGGCTCCAGCAGTCCGCTGATCGCATTGGTCTTATATTCCACTTCCTCGGTATACTGCTGGGACAGCTGCTCAAAGAAGTGCTCCAGCTTGTTCACCTCTTCCGCTATACGGATCATCTGGATAAACTTTACCGGATAAAAATCATATTTGGACAATGCTGTTGACAGACTGCTGCCCAACAGGATATCCCCCTGGGCCAGCCTGAGCGACTGTTCCACCGGATAAAAAGTAATCATCTGCCGCACCAGTTCCAGTGCCTGAAGCAATGGGGTATTGGTCTCGGTCAGCAGCCTCATCGTATTGGCAAACTGTGCCAGGTAGATCTTCTTGGTAATCTCACCCACCACCGGGATCCGCAGCAGCGTCAGCGCACTATACTTCTTGAACCAAGGCATTTTCCGGTTCACCAGGACCAGTACCACCATCAGTACAATGATGCCGAGCATCAGGTAGATATAACGGTCGAACCAGTCTGAAAAACTAACAATCAACGAGGTCAGATAAGGCAGTTTTCCACCAAAACGTTTAAAAACATCGGCAAACATCGGTACCACAAACTTGATCATAAAAAATACCGCGGCAAACGAAGTCACCAGGACCAGCAGCGGATAGGTGATTGCCCCTATGATCTTCCTGCGCTGGCTGATCTTGGCCCTGTAGTATTTCGCCAGTTCACCCAGCACCTCAGCCAGCCTTCCGGTTTCCTCCCCGATCCTGATACTGTAAAACTCATAGGCACTGAATTTCTTTTCTCCCTGCATCGTTTCGGAAAGGGATTTTCCGCTGATCACCTGCTGCAGCACCGAAGCAAAAAGCGCCATATCCTTTTTATTGGTATAGGATCCCGCAGTAAGCTCCAAAGCCGATCGGAGATCAATTCCCGAACGGATCAGCGTGCCCAGCTCATTGTAAAAACCTTCTTTTTTTCGGTCACTGAGCTGGCCATCACCAAAGGAAATATCCTTGCCCAGCAGCTCCAATAGCCCATTACCCCCAGGCTTTGCCTTTGGTCTGTTCTTTTTTCCGTACGCCGATATATCTATTGATGCCATAGCTGATTATCTGAATAAATCCTGGGCACTGTAAAACTTTTTAAATACCATGGGCACTTTTCCTCCTTTTTCCAGGCCGAGCACAAAGCCCACCTGGTCAACCGTATCTCCTTCAACAGCCTCCCGGCCTTCAAAACGAAAACCTACTTCTGTCGGCGCAAACACAAAACTGTCTGTTCTCAAGCCTTCCACCTCCCGGCTGATTACCCCGCCACCGAAACGGTAGCGGACCAGGATACTGTCCTGACGCACTTCAAAACCATCAGCAGTCCTTAGCAAAACCCTGCCCTGATCAATGTCCCTGCCCATCGCCCGCTGCAGGCCAAGCACGAGCTGTACACTATTGTTCTTTTTTTCAAAGGCACTAAAATAATTCCCGATCAGCCCATAGGCCATATAACAGATGCTGATACAGAGCCCTGCCAGCAGCATGGACACTGCGATTTCCATCAGTGTATAGGCCTCAATCTTCCCCTTTTCCATTATCACCGCTTAATAAACATTTTAGACTGCCCAAGGACCTTCCCCGCTCGCTCGCCCTGATCTCCAGCCGCGACATGCCCTGGATATCACTTTCACTGCAGATCAGTTCATAATCCACACTGTCAATCTTCAGCATCCGATCCTCCTTTAAACCTTCTTCCCTGAACTGTTTGATGAGCACCTCCATCTGTGCCTGCACCTGTATTTTTTTTAGGGAAATCCCACCGCTCAGCACATTGCTGAACACACCAATAGCCACCGAGAATACCGCCATGATCACCACCATGGCAATAAGCACTTCGACGAGTGTCGAAGCTTCTATTTTCTTCGCCTTTAGTTTAACCATTTCAATATCCCTTTCTGTTGTACCTTTGCCTCAAATAATGGCGAAGAAAGATAATGCCTGTCCCTTGCCCTGCGGTTCAGCGTGACATCCACCAAAAAATTCTCATATAGTGTTGTCGGCGTCTGCATGATAAAGCGGTTACAGGAAGTCTTGCCTTCCACGCTCACCCCTTTACCCAGCTTCACCAGGCCCGTTGAATAAACCTCTCCCTTTACCTCCGTCCGCTCTGAAAGACTGATCATGGTCTGCAGCGCCGATCTTTTTGGCTCATAGCTAAACACCATTCCAGCGATACTTACATCTTTCCCCACCAAAATCCTGGCCTGGTCGACCATTTTTTCCTTAGCTACCAGTCCCAGCACCGAAGGATAATGCAGCACTACTTTGTCACCAACGACAATGGAATCCCTTGCAAATAGCTGGCAGTTGCCCTCAAATCCTTCCTCCACGGTAATGCTATGCGCATAAACGATAACATTGTTCAGCTTTGCAGTCCTGGAAATAAATACCGAAGTATCCGAATGCAGCACAAGCTGTCCCGAGAGCTCCCCGGTAACCTGTCCGGCCTGGGGAACCGAAAAGACCTTTCTAGGTCCAAAAAAGGAAACCTCCATATTTTGCCCAGTTAACACCTCCATTGTTGAAAGATCTCTGTTCAGTTCCTTTTCCAGCGCCTTTATCATATCGCCCGATAAGGGAGAAAGTGTACGACCACTTTCCAGTATTTTCCCGTAAACGAGCCTGTCCCCTGAATAGGGCCTGTTCTCCACATAAGATTTGCGCATCCCCGATTTCGGAACTTCTGCATCTCCAGTAACCCGTGTATCGCCACTGACCGACAACGGCCGGTCCTCATCGCTCAGGTAAAGTGCAAGGGTATCCATCCGCGTATCCATGCCGATCAAAAAACTTTTCTTTATCGTATCGGTAGAGACGAATGCCCTGATGACCGGACATTCAAAAATCCCCCACAAGCCGCTGTTGATGCTCACGCTGTCCGTGCCTTCTCCCAAAAGATCCATCCTTATGCTGTCCATCCCCAAAGACCCCCGATGCTTTAACACATAAGCAACCGAGGAATCCATGTTCCTCTCCAGCCTGGCCCGTCTCAGCTCCCTGAGGTAACTTTCCCTGTAATAGGCCGCGATCATGATCAGCGAAGCGCAGATGACCGCGATCAGAAAAGCGGAGATCACCGCAAAATACAGTGCGCCGGCCTTTAACATGGGCCTGGGAATTTATGGCGCTTAGCAACAACACCTAGGTTCCACCAATCGCCATCCAATGTCAAACCGCTGAAACAATCTTCAAAGGAATCATTAGTTTTTTGGTCTCTCCTTGCCCTTTGTTCCATCTGTACGTTTTTTATCCTTCCTGAATATTTTTTTCACCCAAGCCTTTATCTTTGAAGGTTTTTCCGGGCTGATCTTTCCGTTTTTATACCTGGTCACCAGCACGCTGTCAGCCGAAACGCGCCTTTCCAGTTTCCCGTTGATCAGTCCTTTACGGTATTTCCCTTTTACCAATAGCCCACCTGATGCATCATAACGTTCGAAACGTCCGCTGAGCTTTCCGTTGGAATAGTTCGCCACCGAATCCGGCAGTCCCTTTTCATTCCAGCTTTTCCACTCTCCGCTTTTCAGGCCCATGTCAAAATACCCTTGTGTTTTTAATGCCTTGTTCTCATAGAATTCCGAGTAAGGTCCATCCAGGAGCTTACCACTATAGCCCCCTTGGGTCCAGTTGATCCGGTTCCCGCTGAACCAGGCATATTTCACGTCCATCCCGATAGCCTGAGGGCTTTTATCTGGCGACTGCAGACGAAAAACCGCCTTATAGCCCTCGAAACTGATGGTATGGGTATAGCTATCCGCATCAAAATAATTCCGCATGCGCTGCGCCCTGGCCACGAAGGTGCACATCGGAAGCAGCAATAAAGTTATATATAAAAATCTCATCTAATAATCGATAAATACCGGCTTGCGCCCTGGTACTCCACTTTGATGGAGTCACCTATACGTTTGACAAATTTCAGTCCTTCCCCACGCTCCCCCTCACTAAGCATCACTTCACGGCCCTTGACATTGATAATCGCCACGTGCCTGCGCTGCACACTGTTGTAGAGCTGGCCGCTGTAAACAATCCCCGACCAGTCCGTTTTAGGCTTTAAAGGTACCACCTGGGGCTGGGAAATTAATGAACTCTTTTCAGGAAGCGTTTCCGGCGGTGTTTCCGCATAAGTTTCCGAAAAGGGATCGTTATAGGAAAGATCAAGCCGTACCGTATCGCCTGCATGGTCGACCAGGTTAAAATACCCCCCCTTAAGGGTTTTGGCTACCGGCAGCTCAGGTGCTTCGGATGCCAGGCCGGAAAACACACGGTAAAAGATCACGCCCCATACCACCGCTACGCA
This sequence comes from Pedobacter sp. 01T416_2, assembly GCF_056398925.1. Taxonomy (NCBI): domain Bacteria; kingdom Pseudomonadati; phylum Bacteroidota; class Sphingobacteriia; order Sphingobacteriales; family Sphingobacteriaceae; genus Pedobacter; species Pedobacter sp. 01T416_2. The sequence goes on along the minus strand of NZ_JBFTQI010000022.1, from coordinate 13,225 downwards.
GCAGATCAAAAGGTAGGTCATTTTCTTATCTTTCATCAGCCTTTATTGAATGGTAAAAGTCCGCAGTTCGCTGTATGCCCCAACATTGCCCGCCTTATCAAACGCCCTCAGCCTCCAGGCCACCACCTCGCCAGGATCCCCCGCATCAAAACTGAACTCGGTTGCGGTCAGGATTTTTGGATAACTGGAATTGTAGGGCGTGTCCCCATCGCTTTTGTATACCCATAGCTCATACTTGTCCGCATCCGAAACCTTGTTCCAGACCAGTCTGACCGGCCTTGAAACCAACTGCCTGTTCAGGGGCGTACTCAGCACCGGACGCTCGGGCCCGGTGGCATCATAAGTGAGCGTTCTTATCGTGCTCCATTTTGAGTTCTGCGTGGCATTTTCTGCCCTTACCCTAAACTGGTAATTGCCCTCCGCGCTCAGGGTCTGCAGAAAAACCAGGTTTTCGGTCGTGATGTTCAGGTCCATGTTCTTTTCGTCAAGAAAGTTGTTCCGGTCCACCTGTAAGCGGTAAGTTGTGGCCCCAAAAAGTTTCAGCCATTCATACCGCACCTGCGGCTTCGATACCGAAAGGCCGTTTGAAGGCAGGCTCAGCTGCAGCACCTGATCACTCAACGAAGAAGGATAGATCACCAGCGACCTTTGCGTATAAGCGCTTGCACTGCTACCGTTCTCTCCCCTCACCCGCCACTCATAGCTTCCTGGATCAAGGGTATAGACAAATTTATCCTTGTTGATCAGCGTATCCAGCAAAACCTTGCTCACACTGTCAAAACGCGGCGAAACCACCTGAAGCCGATAATAAAGCGCATCGGCCATCGGGTTCCACCAAAAAGTCTGCTGATAGCTGTTGGTCTCCAGCCGATTGGCAGGGGCAAGCAGATCAATCTCCCGTGATCCGATCGATGGTTCAATAAATTCACTACAGGCGGCCAATAGCGGCAGCAGCAATATCAAAAATTTTTTATTCTTCATTCTCTTCAGCCCCGTATAAAAATCTCAACCGATGCCTGCATTTCCACAATCAGCATCCCAAACCCCAATAGCCACATCGCCAGTTTGGAATAGGAAAGTACCTGCACCGCTGTCTTCTGTTTTCTAATCATCTTATGTGCTTTTTTTTCAAAAAAAGCCTTCCGGTAAGTATTGCCTATCGGAAGTCTTTCCGTTTCGTTCCCGTTCATGATCAGGATATTCCCCTCGATCGAGGTGATCTTTTCCTCATTGATAATGAAAGACTTATGTATCCTGCTAAAAGAGGCCCCACATAAACTGTCCTCCATTTCCTTCATTGAATTGTGGCAGGAAAAACGCTGTCCCCCTTCCATATGCAGAATCACATAGTTCTGCAGTGCTTCGATATAGATCAGCTGATCGCATCTGATCAGTACCTCCTTAAAGCCCTTGGAATCTGCCTTTATAAAAAACGAATCGATAGCCTGCGGCCTGTTTTTGACATAGACGGAACTTGCCAAATGGGAAAGATGGTCGAACGTGTTGATGCTTTTCACAAAGCGGTTAAAAGCTATAGGCTTGATCAGGTAATCGAAGGCAAAATGCTCAAAGGCCGCAAAAGCCTGTTCGGTCCCCGAAGACACCAGTACGACCGAAGAAAACTGCCTGATGCGTTCCAGCCAGGCGTCCTGTTCACCATTAAGTGCCGAATCAATAAAAACAATATCGGGCCGGAGCGAATACACCGCATCAAAACTTTCGGGCCGCTGCACCGAATAGCCCTTCAGGACCGTAAGCGGATAATCAAGGATATAGGTACAGAGCGACTCTACGGTGGAAAGTTCACCGATCACGTAACAGCTTATCATGAGCGTAATTTTAATTTGTTTCTAAGGTCAAAACGGAGGATCCATTGCCGGTAGCTGATTTCAGCCACCTAAATTCCGTACCTGACAACAAATAAAAAGGGATTGTTCCCGGTGCCACAAAAGGCTGCCGGAACCGAGAGCGTTTGAAATAGATAAATGCATGATCAGTAGAAATTTATGCAGACAATATCCCAATAAAAAAATATATTCCAAAAAAATAACTACAAAAAAAAGAAATCGGCGAATCCATCACAGCAAACGCCAAAACACACATTCAACCCAAACAACACCGCATTAAAACCGAACATAAAATCAAAAAACTGTAATAAAAATAAGACTTCAAAAACAGCTAAAATTCTCAAGATCGACATTTGCTGATATGAAGTGTCAAAAACACAATTACAAACCCGCTGACTTTCTATTGATATACCAATTATAATATGCCATGATTGTTTTACTTCAACTCCGCGAGGCAGTGGTTTTTCACGGAATATCAGATCGTACCAGTTAAGACATTACAAATAAAATGTCAGGCATATTTTGGTTATCTTCCTACCCCAGCCATTTTGAGTCTGAGCACCAGTTTTTCTTTCCCCTCATCCTGCGAAGAAACCTTTTCCTTGCCAAGATTCGCAGCCGCGATCCTGCCGATCCCCTTTGCTTTCGAAAGGGTATCCAGCAACCTCACCAGGTTCTTATACCCGCCCGAAAAAGTAAAACGATCAAAAATCACCGTACTGTCCACAGCCGCAGTATCCGAAAATGCCGTAACTGTTTCCGGAGAAAAACCGATAGCGGTCCCCGTCGTGATCGCCATCCCCGAAACCGACTGCCAGAGCCTGCTTTCGCGGTCTTCCGAACGTACCTGATAGCCCTTCAGCACAGCCAGATAGAAACCGTGTTCCCGCTCCAGCTGCGCCACCGCTAATGGCGGTTCTGTACCACCCGCGCCAACCGCTTTCAGCTGGGTATTAAGCACCGCTGCCGAAATGGCCTTTTTAAAGGAAAGCACATAGGCCAGGTAAAGCACCAGCAGCATCAACAGCCCTAAAGCCAGTTTTTTCGTCTTTAAACTTAATTTCTCCAACATATCAATATCCGATCAAAAGATTAAAGAAATAACGATCAGCGCCCATCTCCTGCTGGTAGCGCAACAGCCTGACACTGCGCACCCATTTTTTTTCCTTTAGCATAAATATCCAGTTGTTCACTGCGCTCAGGTCGGCAGTTTCTCCCGATATCTTTATCGTATTTTCCGCCGGTTCCACAGAACCCGTTTTCTTTTCCTCCCCGAACTGCACCTGCGTCAGGTTCAGCAGCCTGGGCCTGGAGCTTCCGACCTCGTTCAGCAGAAAAGCATAACTGTATCCACCGTTCCATCCCATTTTCTTCAACAAGGCCTTCTGCTGGGCAATCTCTTTTTTCAGTACATCGCCCTGATCGGCTGTAGCCGTCAAATGACCCGCCTTTTCGTTCAAAACTGCATTCTCCGCATTATAATGACTCAGCATAAAAAAGCTGATGAGCAGCAGGCCCAGAAGCACAAAAACAAATACTGAAGCCATTTTTTTAAGGCCGGAATCTTCCAAAAAGGTGCTAAAAACAAGATCAACCCTCTCGTTGTCGGCTTTGACCATTTCAACCCGGTCATGCAGAAAAAGCTGGAAGGCCAGCGCATAAGGCAATATGCACCTGGAAGCTACTTTATTTTTCCCCAGCGCCACCTTACTTTCTCCTGCCTGCACCGCTGTATGACCGTAACCCGAAAAGCTTCCATCCTCGGCCACCGAAAAAACATGTCCATCAGCCGAAAATCCCCCATCCGTTTCCCCAAGCAGGTCCCATATCCCCACAACGGGCAGCCCGCCCAGGCTCAGGGCATACACCTTAAGTCCTGCCGCCTTCAGTTTACCCAATAGGTCATCAGCCAGGGATTTCCGGACAATACTGATCCAGGCCTGCTTTTCCTGCAGTAATTCCTGCAGATAAAATTCTTTCTGCTCCACCGATGGAAAAGCTGCTTTAAAAAAACCGGACTGTCCGTTCCCCTTAGCCTCAAGCTGTTTGTGGATGATCCCCTTTCCGCTCAGTGCCAATGCAACCGGATATTTCCTTGGAAGGGATTCCAGCACCTTTACCAAAGATCCTYCAACCTGTTTATGTTCCAGGATCTCCAGGGCATTTCCCTTCCTGTACACCACAGCATAGCYGCAGCGGTACTGCCCCTCCTGGAGCAGCACGATCTCAATCCCGAGCAAATGGTCAAAAGGCGCAAACATGATCAGTACAGGATTGTAGGTTTGATAAAAACCAGGGTCACCACTTTGTTATTGGATTTTTCCCTRCTGCTAAATAGCCATTTCAGTACCGGGATACGCGAAAGTATAGGGATACCGGATCCGCTTTCATTACTTTCTGTCCTTTCCAGGCCGCCCAGCACGATCATATCTTCATTTCTCGCTCTGATCATCGAGGTAAACTTACTCGTGGATTTGGGCGGCGGCGCGTTCAGCGGCGGATTACCGATAAAGTCCGAGATGTTCACTTTAATATTTAAAGTCACCTGGTCATCGCCCGACACCACCGGCCTGATATCGATTTCCAGGTTGGCATTCACCTCCGTAAACTGCTCGGTTACCACCGTCTGCGCATTGAGCGAAGGGATCACGTTCTGTGTCCTTTGGCTATAATAACGCGAACTCCCAATACTCAGGCTTGCTGAATGCCCATTAAGCGTAGAGAGTTTCGGCACCGAGCGGATATCCACATTACTGTTGTTCTCCAGTGCGCTCAGCTTGACATAAAAATTCGGGGTCACCCTGCCCAGGTTCACCGAGCCGTTGCGCCCCAGCCGTGAGAGAAAATCATTGATCGAATTGGCCCCAAAAGTATAATCGATCCCCGGCAGGATCGTGCCACCGGTCCTCACACTGTCCGATACCCCTGCAGAAATCCCGGTCTTGACGGTTTTGCCTTTGCGTACATCCACCAGGGTTACCTCAATCAGCACCATCGGCACCACGCGGTCAATCTGTTTAATGTAGTTTTCGATCTCATTCACCTGTGGTGATGATCCTGAAAGCAGGAGTGTATTCTGCTCCCTGAACTCCTTGATCTCCACCCCTTTTTTCCATTCTGCCGGGATCATCATCTGGATGGTATCCAGAGACCGGTGCTGCAACTGCACGATCCGGTTAGCCCTAAGGCCTTCCAGTTTCCTGTCCCCGATCAGGTAGACCCCGCCATCTTTTTTATAGGTATATTCAGTTCCCTGCAAAAGCGCAGTCAGAAAAGAATCGTAACCGATCCCGCTGAGCCTGGTAGTCACCGTACCCTTGATATCCGAATAGATAAAATAATTTGCGCCCGCCTCGGCAGAAGCCGACTTGATCAGGTCCAGGATCGGGGTATTCAGTGCATCAACGCTTACTGTCCGGTTGCCCTGTGCATCTTTCCTGGCACTGAGGTTAAAATTCCCCTGTGGCTGTCCGCCGCCCTGTCCAGACGGTTTATTGGATTTTTTCACTGCAGTGGCCTTGTCCCCGTTCACGTAAAGTTCTTCACCCTCACGCAAAGACTGAAAGATAAACACCCCGTCATTGGTCCTGTCCATCTTGAGGGAATTGGCATAGGCCAGTTTTTCCAGTGCTACCTCAAAGGGTGCCGCCGCGATAAAACCACTTACCCTTATGTCCATCAGGTTGACCGGCACCACCACATTTTTCTGGGAAAGCTGGCTGATCTTCTTGGCCACCTGACCCAAGGTATCGTTATTGAGCTCAAAACCCAAATATTCGTTCGATGAATTATAATTCACCCGGATATCCCGCGGCGCTACAACGGTTTTCGCTACCGCAGCTTTGGTCACCGACATGATCGAACCGATCAGGTTGATGTCCAGGTCATATTCCTTCACCATAAAAAGCAGCACGTTCAGTGCCGTTTCGTTCCTGAAATTGGTATAGACCTTAAAGCTCAGCTGGGGATCGATATTGATGTTCAGGTTGTTCGACTGGGCAAGCGCCCTTAAAAACTCCTGCGCAGAGGCACCCGAAATCGAGATCTGGACCGGCTGGTTAAGCCCCGGCACCGTCACCGCAAGATTCTTTAGCCTTTCTTCCACTGCTTTCAGCCGCTGCGACTGTTCGGTTCCCTGTGAATACCCCTTAAAGAAGCTCAGCACGAGCAGTAACATCACTAGACAACCTGTCTTAAAAAATATATTTGTGTTTTTCATTATTCTGAGCGTAAAAATTATCTAGATGGCTAACAATAAGGGGTAAATTTCTTCCAGACTGGTGAGACCATCCGCAAAGAGCGAAAAGGCATTTCCCGAAAGGGTATTGATTCCTTTTTCGGCCAGCACCCCATCAATGGACATGTTCCCGTTCCTGATCTGCTGGGARAGGTCTGCATCGATCGGCACGACCTCATAGACCGCCTTTCTGCCACTATAACCGGTATAATAACATTTCTCGCAGCCTGCAGCAACAAAATGCCTTTCGACTGTTGAAGGCGCCCTGAACTGCCTCGGATAAAGCCCCGTATCCAGCGCTTCCTCTTTTTTGCAAATAGGGCAAAGCAGCCTCACCAGGCGCTGCGCCACGGTAGTATTGAGTGTATTGGCGACCAGAAAACCCGGGATGCCCATATCCATCAGCCTAGCCACCGTACCCCATGCCGAATTGGTATGGATCGTTGACAGAACCAGGTGACCAGTCAAAGCCGCACGGATGGCCATATTGGCCGTCTCCGGGTCGCGGATCTCCCCGACCATGATCACATCCGGATCCTGCCTTAAAAAAGTCCGCAGGGTAGCTGCAAAACCCAGCCCGATATTCTCCCTGAGCTGTACTTGGTTGACCCCTTCCAGGGTATATTCTATGGGGTCCTCGATCGTGAGGATATTGCGCGTACTTTTATTTAATAGTTTAAGTGTTGCATACAGGGTCGTCGTCTTTCCAGACCCTGTCGGACCACTGATCAGGATGATCCCGTTCGGGCGCTGTACCCCTTCCAGGTAATGCCGCATATCCTGATCGGACAATCCCAAAGTATTCAGGTCGATGTCCGTACTGCTGTTGTTGAGTAGCCTCAGCACCACCTTTTCCCCATAAAGGGTAGGCAGCACCGAAACCCGGATATCAAAGGCACTCTGCCTTGCCGAACTGTACTGGATCCGTCCATCCTGTGGCAGGCGTTTTTCGGCAATATCCAGGTTGGCCATGATCTTGATCTTGTTGATCAGTGAAGGATAATCCTTTTTTTCGATCTGGTAACGCTCAATCATCATCCCATCGATCCGCACGCGTACCCGGGAGCGTTTTTCAAAAGTCTCGATATGGATATCACTGCTCTTGAGCCTTCTCGCCTCCTCGATCAACACACCCAGGAAATCATCCCCCGCCGAGATCACCGAAACCTCCTTTTTTTCAGCACCCACCGAGACATCACCAAGATAATGCTTGGACAATAGTCTACTCAGTTCTGCATTTTCCAGCGCCAACAGACTCACCCCGCAGCCCAGAACAACTTCGAGTTCGTCCCTAAGGGATCCTTCATCACCATTCCCGTCCCAGTAAAGTTCGATTCCACCCTGTGGACCATTCTCCTTTGGAAACACCCTATACTGCATAGCGGTTTCCTTGGATACCAGCGCCAATATCTCCGCTCTAATTTCCATAGGGCAAAAGATTAAAAAATACCTCGTCCGAATGGATATTAACGCTTTTTATAAAAAAACTGACTGTCATGATCAGGATCAAGAGCAGCGCCTGATAACCCGCAAGCGGAATCTTTTCCTTTTTTGCACGGCTACGGCCGCCAAAGATCAGCGTCAGTACAATCACCACCATCAGGCTCAGCAGGTAAAAAGCAATATAATTCAAACAAGAAAAATAAAATGCTATGCACAAGAGAAAAAGAAGATCCCCAAGCCCAAAATAACCTTTAAAAATATTAGTGAGCTTCCGCCTCTTAAATGAAACATAACCGGTCAGCAAGAACATCTGTACCACAAGAAAAATGATATTACTTCCAGCCGTAGCTGCCAGGCGGGCAAAAGAGTATCGTAGCCAAACATCCAGTACAAAAAGCATTAACAATAGCGGAAAAAGCCACCAGTAAATGCCCCTGAACCTAAAATCCTGATACACCATCCCAGCCAGTACCATCATAATCCCTCCCTGCAAAAACAACATCAGTCCGCCACAATTTCCTTTAAGTTCTTGTCCTGGTCGATCTGCCATACATTGAAAGTCCCGTCACCGTCAAAATCCGCCACCGCAGTGGCCTTTGCCGTAAAGGTATTGTTCGATGCCGCAGTCACTTCAACCTTATAGTTGGCCTTCCCGTCCTTCGCATCCGAGGTCAGTTTCTCCTGGATAAAACCGATCTCCACCAGATCGGCCGAATATTTCGAGTGTTCATAGAAATAACTCTGTTCGAGCTTGGCCACATGTTCCAGCTGCAGCTTCGCTTCAGTCGTTTTAGCCTTGGTGATCAGCGGCATCAGGTTGGGCAGTGCCAGCAGGATCAGGATCCCGATGATCGCAAGCACGATCAGGATTTCAGTCAGCGTATAAGCATCAAGTTTTTTGGTAGTCTGTATTCTCATTAGATAAAGCGTTTTGAGCGACAATATCCCGAAAGATATTATCGCCTCTAAAATGCAAATTAAATCTGATAATTAGTACAAATTCTGTCACATAATGAATGTAACGCTGAACCTGAAGCAACAATTGATTTTAGCGGCTTCCAAGCTTACTAAATCAGCTCCTGGCTTTTAAAGAATTTTTCTAAAACCATCAAAATCAAAGTCCTTTATTCTTGATCTAAACTTTTCAAAAACCACTAAGGATGCTAAAATCTCCACGGTCAAGATTTTTCTTATTTCCTCTTTATCTGCTTTTTTCAAAATATCATATTCAAGTTTGAGCGTGTATTTAAAAGAATCTTCACCGTAAAAGGTATACCTTCATAATCGATTCTTTCTGCCTTTGGTATACATCGCTTCTCATTTTTGAAAAATTTATCAAAACCGGGAGAAACACATACTACGCCGACTATAAGGCTTTTGATGCCCCCTCCATGATCCTGATTCTGAAAATAGACTCCCATCCTATTTTCCCATTTTTTTTGCTCCCCTACCGTTTAATGTGCTCGCTGAATTGCTCACCTTTTTCTTACGAAGAAATGAATAACTTAGTGCTTCCAGAAAACGAAAAATCCTGCAAGCGTTTAACTCACAGGATTTTAGCTAAACTATGAAATTATTTTCGCGGAATAGACGGGACTTGTACAGAATCCATATATCTTTGATAATTAGAATTTTAACACTCCAAAAAATAGCATGTTCATATCCTCAGGTTATTTTTAATAAAGAGTCATAACAATCAAATTATTTCTTTACAATTTTCAAAACCCTTTTGTATTTTAGCATCTCAAATTGACTTGTTTTGCACGCTCTTGGAAAAACGGATGCAACTGTTGCCCCAACTTCTTCAATCCTGAATACAAGTTCACAACCCTGATCGTAGTAGACATATTCGGCCACATCTATATTGTTATTGTTTTCATCAGAAATCGACTCCTCTCCAATATTGAGTAATTTTGCATTTCCTGAGAGTTCGAATTTCGACGTATCATTTTTATACGATATTTTAAAATTAAGACTTTTCTTTGCCACATTGATATAAAGTAGCTCCCGCTCTGAATCCTTTTCAAAAAGCAATACCTTATCATAGCCCAAATGATCAATTTTCTCTACCTTAGGGGCAACTAGGGTATCCTTAGAAATTATATTATTATCCTGAGTTTTCACAGCACTGTCTTTTACGGATAAAGAATTGCTACCAGCAACATCATTTCTGGCATTTTTTGACGGGTTTCCACAGCCTGTAAAAATCAAGGTTATAAGTGTGATATATAAGTTTTGTTTCATCTAAGTTATTAAATACAATGCTCATTTCATTTAAACCTGTATACCACCTGTTCTAACCATAATAGTGTGTAGGATATTCTTTTGCTATAACATCGCCATCATTTCTCCAATGAATGATAGTCTGGCCAATAACAATTGTCAATCTGTAATTGATACTTTCCAGCCCAGACCATCCAGTTTCTTTTCTGTAAATTCTTGCAGCTAGTAAAGTTTTTTACTGATTACCCCATTGAGATCGTTGTACTTTTTTTAGAGAATTGATACTAAAGACAAAAGGATATAACTTTTTGCCTTTATTCCCTCTGATACCTTGCCCAATCGGGCCTTGTTCCACTCAAAGCCATTCAATTACCTAATTTTTCTGGGTTCAATTTCATGTCTAATATCTCAACCCTAATATTTTATTTCTTTTTTACCTTGAGCCAATAAAAGGTATAGCCTCCATAGATTGCAACTATTTGACTGTAATCAACTTCCTAAAACTAAAAAACATCAATCAATATTTTCAAATTAAATCTTATCTTTTCGAAATACACCTTAGTTACATTGCTTTAAGCCCCACATTGCCAAGAATTTTCCATACCCCTTGGTTTACGGCTGGTAGAATCCCTGCAATCAACAATGGACATAAAATTAATTGCATATCCAAGATATCTGATAGAGACTTATCAAGACTTTTGTACCTATGGTTATAAACTTTGATGAGTGTTGGATATAGAGCATTAGTGTCGATTTCCAATAAATCAATTAATTTAGCATAGGCAAATCCCAATTCATTAGGTAATGGAATTTGCTATATATATCCAGACTTTACTTTTTACCATTTTTATCGTGAACTAAAGTCTGGTATTCAAAATAAATTCAATTCCTTTATTGGATAACACTTTAAAAAGATTCTTGATGTGACTTATACGATTGTCTCAAAGTCTAGTGGATCAAATCCATATAACCAAGTATTCAATATTCCACCGGAGGATTCTAATTCAACTGCATCCATCATTTTCTCAAAATACAAGCAGATTGCTTCTTTACCTTCGGTATCCAATCCAGTTTCATTTCCTTCAATCTTTTCTATTGTAGAGGACATTACTTCACGGAACACACCGTCACTACCATTCTGCTTAACAATGTTCTGGAATTCAGTTACACTATTTTTTAATATTGAAATAACATAGCCATCAGTCAAAGCAAGATTTTCAAGATCCGAGAATATTCCCTCTTCCTTAAGCAATTCAAGTTCTTCAATTTTTTTTGATTGTCCGATCATAAAATCTTTTTTTCTTAATAAATTCTGAAGCCAAAACAGGATTAGCTTCAGAGTCACATTTTTTCGGAATAAATATAAACCAATTTCAATGATCCCTTATCATAATTTTAGACTAAATACCCAGCTTTCAATAAGAACTGCATAAAATAGTTTTGATAAGCCCCCCTAAAATCCAATATTTACGTAAATACCATTAATAAGGAAGTATCCCAGCGTCTCTGCATCCTTACAGGGAACACATTATTGGTAATCGATTGGCAGTTTCCAAGCTTACTAAATCAGATTCTGACTTTTAAAGTATTCGTGTAAATCCATTTCAAAACGATCTAAATCAAAGTCCTTTATTTTTGATTTAAACTTTTCAAAAATCACTAAGGATGCTAAAATCTCCATGGCCAAGATTTTTCTTATTTCCTCGTCATTTGCATTTCTGAAGGCTTCATACTCAAGTTTGACAGTATATTCAAAAGAATCTTCCACTATATAGGGTATACCTTCAACAATCGATTCTTTTCTGCCTTTGGTATACTTCGCTTTCTCATTTTTGAAAAATTTTTCAAAACCGGGAGAGACACAAACTATACCGATGGTGAGGCTTTTGATCCCGCCTCCATAATCCCGATTTTGAAAATACAGCTTAAGCTCATCTGAAACTGAATGGATGATCTTCTATTTACTATTGATTTCCTGCGTAATTGTTACTGCTAATCCTATATTCATATTATTTTACCTAAAAATACGGTTTCCAGGGTATCAAAAATCATTTGTTCAATGCAAAAATAAAGAAAGCTTACCTTAATTAAATTACAAAGCCCGACTGTTAGCCGGGCTAGTATCTACTAACGATTTCATTATACTATTGACAATTACTTGCCTTTATCATAAATCAGGATAAGGTTATTTAATTCCTCAATTTCTTCTGATTTACTATCATCTGCGTAAATTTCGTCAATGCGATTTAACACTAATTCGTATTCGTTTTCTGAGCTGATTTTTCCTTTCTTTAAAATTTTTTTTAGTGCTTTTATGCGAGCCTCATCAACTGCTTCAAAATCAACATTTAACCGTTCTTTAAAAAGCTTTTTCAATTCGAAGGCAACTGACAGTGGCATGTGCCTCATTACCTGATCATCAATATCTTTACTTGCAGCTTTGAGTGGCTTAATTTTTCTTTCCTGATAAGCAATTTCTATCAATTTATTCGTTTCTTGATAAGCTTCAATTAGTTCCCGAGGAATATATCCTTTATCAATCATGAACTGATTAAACAAAAGGCATTTATCTCTTAATATTTTAAAATTGTCGGTTTCCATTTTATACTATATTATTTTATTTAACGAAAGGTCCAAACATCATTTCAAAACGGCCACTTTGCTCCGTAATCGAGCGTCAGTTTGAAGCGAAATGCGGCGTCACTTTGAAAACGGAACGACCGGCCATTTTCCCTGAAATACCCCATATGATCAAACTTCCAGTAATTTTCTTCTTTCTAGGCCATTTTTCAAAATTTCCGAAATAAGGTTTCCATTTGATTGAGAATGTAAAAAATATGAGGTTGAAGCAAACGCTGCGCTGAAGACTACGGACAGTAAGGTCTTTTTTACCTCTGCTTTTGCCATCATTCAAACTTAACCCAGTGAGGGAAGCTAAATGCTAAAACTGAGATGGAAACATTTGCTTTGCTCGCTTATTCCCTAATTCGTCAAGTCTTATCTTCGTGTTTAGATATTGTTGCTTATCAAACAATTGACTAATTCGGTGGAATTCTTGTCTTAAAAACTCAATATGAGTTTGGATGGTAGTGACCTGATTTAGCTCTACTTCATTAAATAATAATGCCTTTATTAAAGCCAAATCATACCAATTCTCTTCCTCTTTATTACTGCGTATATCAACAGTTTCAAAAGATTTTGTACTACTAAATCTTACCGCAAATACATCATTCGCAAATACATCGAAATAATCGTTAAAATACTCCGAAGTATCTTGGTGAACTAACTTAAAGCCATTTAACTTTAAAAAGTTATATATTTCTTCTTTAGTCATTTTAATACCACTTAAATTATTTTATTTCTTTACAATTTTCAAAACCCTTTTGTATTTGAGCATCTCAAATTGATTTGTTTTGCACGCTCTTGGAAAAACGGATGCAGCTGTTGCCCCATCTTCTTCAATCCTGAATACAAG
>NZ_JBFTQI010000021.1:0-18326 GCF_056398925.1 Pedobacter sp. 01T416_2 | reverse complement strand
GGCGACTATAATGCATCAGCCTATAACCCTGTAAACATTAAAAAACGCCCGGTTTATTTGGGCGAAGTGGGTTTTAAATACGCTAAAAATAACTTGGCCATTTTCGCATCTGGAAGTTATTCGGCAATTAAAAACACGTCATTAACCATTAATGTTCCAACAGTTGCTTCAGGTTTACAGGCATTGGTGGCATTTGGTTCTACACGTACCTGGAGTGCCGAGTATGAGGTTTCTTACAAAATTGCTAAACCACTAAGCTTACGTTTAACCGGAACATTGCAGGATTCTAAATACACCGATTACGAAGCAAACACGAGTAACAACGCCGCTGTTGCAGCCGAATTCGGCAATCGGATCTATAGCTTCACCGGCAAAAGGACCGAACGTGTTCCTGTACTCAACACCGAACTTGGCGCCAATTACGACTACAAAAACTTTAACCTATATGTAGCAGCAAATTACGTAGGTAGCCGCTTCACCTCTCCTAGCGATAGCTATAAACTACCTGCTTATGTAGTAATGAAAGCTGGGGCAGGATATAATTTTACTAAAAAGATTTCGATAAGATTTTGGGCAGACAACTTGTTAAATGCAAAAGTGCTGACAGAGGGCGATGTTCGAGGAGATCAGTTCAGAGATTTCTCAACCATAACCCCTGGCACATTAATGATTGGCAGAACATTACTTCAACGTACCTTCTGGGGATCATTAGCTTATTCATTCTAACAAATAAAACCGGAGTTTACGCTCCGGTTTTTTAATTCTAAAACATCATGACAACAAGAAGATCATTTTTACAAAAGGTAAGCCTTGCTGGTGCAGCAGCTTTTTTAAGTCCATCATTAGTTACAACAGCGTTAGCTGAGTCTGCTAAAGTTTCAAAAATCGGAATCGGACTTTTCACTTTAAGGGAGCAGTTAACTGCAGATGTAAAAGCGACCATAGAACAGGTAGCTAAAATCGGTTATAGCCAGGTAGAAACCTATTACGGTTATCCTGGCAAATACGAAGTGAAAGGTTTTTGGGGTTTGGAAGCAAAAGACTTTAATACCTTATTAAAAGCAAATGGCCTCACCTCTCCCAGCGGCCATTATAATGTAACTGAGTTTTTATCCTCAGGCGACGATAAAGTGCTAAAATCGCACATCGAAACCGCAGCCACCGTTGACCAGAAATATTTCGTTATCCCAGCTTTGCCTACCGATATCAGGGCCAATGGAACATTAGATGATTACAAGCGCATGGCCTCAAAATTTAACCAAGCGGCCGAGCTTTRCCAAAAGTCAGGATTGAAATTAGCTTATCACAACCATAACTTCGAATTTAAAGATCAGGGCAACGGGGCTACAGGCTACGCAATCCTGCTCGCTGAGACCGATGCCGAACTGGTTGGTTTTGAACTCGATATCTTTTGGGCGGTAAATGCAGGTTTAAATCCTGTTGATATGTTCAAGAAAAATCCAGGCCGTTATAAAATGTTCCATGTTAAGGATATGGATAAAACAGACAAAGCAGTTTTCGTGGAAGTGGGGTCTGGCAGGATCGATTTCAAGCGCATTTTTGCTGCTTCTAAATTGGCTGGAGTAGATTATATTTTTACAGAACAGGACATCATCAGGAAAGCACCTTATGAGAGTATAGCCGAAAGCTATAACTACATCAAAAAAAATCTACTTTAAGCAGATTTTCTCCTTAAAAAATCGGTGTTTTAAGATTTATTAGTAAATAATATTTTTACCAATACTAAATGTACTTTTTACACCAAGTAAAATCGACATAAAAACACAGTCTAAACCACAATAGAGCGGCAAAAAATCATTTATTTAGAACAATTCTATTCAGTAACAATCACATTGCATACCGATAATTTAACTTAAAAAAGTTATTCTTTCCGTTATATTTTTTCTAATATTACTAATTCAACACATAAGTAACCAATATATAAAATCATAAAGACGATGCACAGAAGAGAAGCACTCAAGAACGTTGCATTTTTGCTGGGTGGAGCAATCTCAGCAAGTACAATGGGCGTTTTATTTGAAAGTTTTACGCTACCGGAAAACGAAAAGAACTTTGTCCTCTATTCACTGGAAGACGAAAAAATTTTTGCTGAATTCGCTGATATTATTGTTCCCACTACCAAATCATCTGCTGGCGCCAAGGCTGCAGGTTTAGGGAAGTTTATCCCGATGATGATGAAAGATTGTTACCCTGCCACTATGCAAACCTCATTTGCGCAAGGGTTTAAAGATCTTCAGGCTAAATCAATGAAAGATTTTGGTAAAAGTTATATCACTTTAACACCAGCCGATCGTAAAAAACTAATGATTGATTTAAGGGCAATCGCGCTTGCCCAAAAAGCGAGCAAATCAGAAGAGAATAAAGATTTAGCTTACTTTTTTATTACCGCAAGAGATTTAACCTTACTTGGTTATTATTCTTCAGAAATTGGTTGTACCAAAGCACGCGAATATGTGCTTATTCCAGGCCGGTATGATGGCAATGCGCCATTAAAACCAGGTCAAAAATCTTGGGCAACCTAATTTCTAAAACAACAACAAAACATCATGAATTTAAATACAAATTTAAAAGCAGAAAATACTTACGATGCTATTGTTATAGGATCGGGAATTAGCGGTGGCTGGGCTGCCAAAGAACTTACAGAAAAGGGCTTACGCGTGTTGATGCTCGAAAGAGGAATGAACATTGAGCACATTACCGGTTACGAAACGGCAATGAAAAATCCATGGGATTTTAAACATGCCGGAAAACTTACCGAAGAGCAAAAACGTACTCACCCGGTACAAAAAAGAGATTATCCTTACCAGGAAGCAAATGAAAAATGGTGGGTAAACGATTTAGAGTGTCCATATACGGAAGATAAACGTTTCGATTGGTACCGTGGTTTCCACGTTGGAGGAAAATCGTTAATGTGGGGCCGCCAGAGTTATAGATTTAGTGATCATAATTTTGAAGACAATGCAAAAGATGGACACGGAGCCGATTGGCCTGTTCGTTATGCAGAACTTTCGCCATGGTACGATTATGCAGAACGTTTTGCGGGGATCAGTGGTTCAAAAGAAAACTGGTCTACCTGCCCTGACGGACAGTTTTTACCGCCAATGGATTTAAATATTGTAGAAAAATCCGTTAAAGCACGTATCGAAGAGCATTATAAAAGAGAACGGATTATGATGATTGGCCGTGTTGCCAATCTAACTGTGCCACATAAAGGCCGTGGCAATTGCCAGTACAGAAATTTATGTAGCCGGGGCTGTCCGTTTGGCGCTTATTTCAGTACACAATCTTCTACACTGCCTGCAGCTATGGCAACTAAACGTTTAACGTTAAGACCATACTCTATCGTAAATCATATTATTTATGATAAAGACACTAAAAAAGCCAAAGGTGTAATGGTTATTGATGCAGAAACCAACAAAACGATGGAATTTTATGCTAAAATCGTTTTTGTAAATGGTTCTACGCTAGGTTCAACCTTTGTTTTATTAAACTCTACATCAGAAGCACACCCAAATGGATTGGGTAATGGAAGTGGTCAGTTAGGACACAATTTAATGGATCACCATTTCCGTTGCGGAGCATCTGGAGAGGCCGAAGGTTTTGATGACAAATACACTTATGGGCGCCGTGCAAACGGAATCTATGTGCCTAGGTATCAGAATATCGGCAACGATAAACGCGATTATCTGCGTGGTTTCGGTTACCAGGGCGGTGCAAGCAGATCAAATTGGCAAGATGATGTTGCTGAATTGTCTTTCGGAGCAGATTTAAAACAAAAAATGACCACTCCAGGCAAATGGTCTATGGGCTTGGGCGGTTTTGGAGAGATGTTACCTTATTACGAAAACAAGGTATACATCGATAAAACCAAAAAAGATAAATGGGGACAACCCGTACTGGCTATCGATTGCGAGTACAAAGAGAACGAGAAAAAAATGCGTGTGGATATGATGAATGATGCCGCCGAAATGTTAGAAAAGGCTGGTATGAAAAACATTAAAACATTCGATAATGGCTGTTATCCAGGTATGGCGATCCACGAAATGGGTACTGCAAGAATGGGTAATGATCCCAAAACTTCTGTACTGAATAAATGGAACCAGATGCACGAAGTAAATAATGTTTTTGTAACTGATGGGTCTTGTATGCCATCAATCGCTTGCCAAAACCCATCGTTAACATTTATGGCTTTAACTGCCCGTGCCTGCGATTACGCTGTAAAAGAATTAAAGAAAAAGAACATCTAGACAAGGTAAAAGGCGTAAGGTTTAAGGTAAAGGGAAATTGCCCTAAGCCTTACACCTTACGCCTCACACCTTTTATAAAAATGAAAAGAAAATTAAGAATGGGCATGATAGGCGGTGGAAAAGACGCTTTTATCGGTGCCGTACACCGTTTGGCTGCCAATATGGATGGCCTTATTGAATTATCTGCCGGAGCTTTAAGTGTAAATCCTGAAATTGGATACGAATCTGGAAAACTACTTTTTCTTCCGGATAACAGAATCTACACCAATTACGAAGAAATGCTGACGAAGGAAAGTGAGTTGCCAGCAGATGAAAGAATTGACTTTGTAACCATCGTTACCCCTAACTTTGCTCACTTTGCTCCTGCAATGATGGCTTTGGATAAGGGTTTTAACGTGGTGATTGAAAAACCAATGACTTTAACTTTGGAAGAAGCAAAGCAGCTAAAAGCCAAAGTAGAAGAAACTGGCTTAACACTATGCTTAACGCATACCTACTCTGGTTACCCAATGGTTAAACAGGCCAAACAAATGGTTAGCGAAGGTGCTTTAGGCGCAATCAGAAAAATCATGGTCGAATACCCTCAAGGCTGGTTAAGCACCTTATCAGAACGCGAAGGAAATGCACAGGCAGCCTGGCGCACTGATCCATCTAAAACCGGAAAAAGCGGTAGTATGGGCGATATCGGTACACATGCCGCTCATTTAGCAGAGTATATTTCTGGTTTAAAAATTACTAAAATCTGTGCTGATTTAAGCATTGTTGTTCCAGGTAGAGCTATTGATGACGATGGAAACGTATTATTAAAATTCGATAATGGTGCCAATGGTGTTCTTGTAGCTTCGCAAATTGCTGCCGGAGAAGAAAATGCATTGAAGATTAAAGTATATGGCGAAAAAGGTGGCATGGAATGGCACCAGATGGAGCCGAACACCTTAATTGTAAAATGGTTAAATGCTCCTGCTCAAATTTACAGAACAGGCAACGGTTATATGGGCAGTTTCGCACAGCACAATACCCGAACTCCTGGTGGTCACCCAGAAGGTTACTTAGAAGCATTTGCCAATATTTATAAAAACTTTGCATTAACAGTAGATGCGAAGTTGAACAACGAGCAGCCTACTGCTGCAATGTTAGACTTTCCAAGTACTGAAGATGGAATTAGAGGAATGGCATTTATCGAAAATGTAGTGGCTTCTAGCCAATCAGACCAAAAGTGGTTAGATTATAAATTATAACAAGCGAGCATGACAACGATAAAAGGACCAGCAGTATTTTTAGCACAATTTATAAGCGATGAGGCCCCATTTAACTCCCTAGACAGTATTTGTAAATGGGCAGCAGGTTTAGGTTTTAAAGGTATTCAGATGCCAACCTTAGATACAAGATTTATCGATCTTCAAAAAGCTGCTGAAAGCAAAACCTATGCAGATGAACTGAAAGGAAAAATAGCTTCTTATGGCCTAGAAATTACTGAACTTTCTACACACTTACAAGGTCAATTGGTTGCGGTACACCCTGCTTACGATGACCTGTTTGATGCTTTTGCACCAAAAGAAGTACACAAAAATCCAAAAGCAAGAACAGAATGGGCGGTGCAGCAAATGAAATATGCAGCTAAAGCTTCTCAAAACTTAGGTTTAAATGCACATGCTACATTTAGTGGTTCATTATTGTGGCAATATTTCCATCCCTGGCCACAGCGCCCGGCAGGATTGGTTGAAGAAGGTTTTGCAGAATTGGCAAAACGCTGGACACCAATTTTAAACGAATTCGACCAATGTGGCGTCGATGTTTGCTACGAAATACACCCAGGAGAAGATTTATTTGATGGCGAAACCTACGAAATGTTCCTCGCTGCAGTAAATAATCACCCTCGGGCATGCTTATTGTATGATCCATCTCACTTTGTGTTGCAACAATTGGATTACATTCAATACATCGATTTTTACCACGAACGCATAAAAGCGTTCCACGTTAAAGATGCAGAATTTAACCCTACAGGCAAACAAGGCACTTTTGGTGGATACCAGAGTTGGGCAAACCGAGCCGGTCGTTACCGCTCACCAGGTGATGGTCAGGTTGATTTTAAAACCATTTTTAGTAAATTGGCGCAATATGATTTTAAAGGTTGGGCCGTTATGGAATGGGAGTGCTGTATCAAAAACCAGCAAGATGGTGCCCGCGAAGGCGCAGAATTTATTAAAAAGAACATCATTAACGTAACCGATAAAGCATTTGACGATTTTGCAGCATCGGGTAGTGATAGCGCTTTCAATAAAAAAATATTAGGATTATAAGATTAACAAAACACAAAACACACACAGAATGAAAACCTGCATAAGCAACAACGAATAAATATTACCGCTTATGCAAGCTTGAATGCAATTAAAAACAACACAACACACATGAAAAAAACATTTTTAATTTTAGGCGCTGTAGTCATTTTTATGGCGTCGTTTTCAAAAGCCGATTTAACGAAGGAGAAAACTGTGGTTGCGACAGCAACATTAACCAATCATGCTGCTTTGCAGTCAAACCCAGGTGAAAAACTGATCAACAAATCTGATTGCCTTGGTTGCCATAACAAGACCAACAAAATTATTGGCCCTGCATACGTAGAAGTTGCAAAAAAATATCCGGCTACTGAGAAAAATATCAACATGTTAGCTGATAAGATTATTAAAGGTGGAACGGGAGTTTGGGGCAATATGCCAATGACCGCTCATGCTACACTTAAAAAAGACGATGCAAAATTAATGGTAAAGTATATCTTATCCTTAAAGAAAAAATAATCGACCCAGTTAGCAAATCGATTTACTTATATGAAAACAGAGCAAGAAAATAAAAACACGAGTAACCGCCGTGATTTTATTAAGACCACAGCTATTGCCGCTGCTGCGTTTATGATCGTGCCCCGCCATGTTTTAGGTGGCCCCGGTTATCTGGCACCAAGCGATCGTTTATTGGTTGCCGGTATTGGTGTTGGCGGAAAAGGCCAAAGCGATTTAAGCATGTTTTACAAAAGCGGAAAAGCAGACATTGCTTTTTTATGTGATGTAGACGATCGCCGTGCAGCAAATAGTGTTAAAGCTTTCCCTAAAGCAAAATACTATAAAGATTGGCGCGAAATGTTAGATAAAGAACATAAAAATTTCGACGCTGTATCTGTTTCTACTCCTGATCATAATCATGCTATCCAGGCTTTAGCAGCTATGCAATTGGGCAAACACGTTTATGTGCAGAAACCTTTAACACATGATATTTATGAGGCTCGGATTCTAACCGCTGCTGCAAAAAAATATAAAGTGGTAACCCAAATGGGAAATCAAGGTGCATCAAACGATGGTCCGCGCCAAATGAAAGAATGGTACGAAGCTGGTTTAATTGGCGATGTACATACAGTTTACGCGTGGACTGATAGACCGGTTTGGCCGCAAGGCATTCCTCGCCCTACAAAAAAAGCCGAAATCCCCGCCGAATTGGATTGGAATTTATGGCTAGGTACTGCGCCTGAAAAAGATTATATTGACAAATTGGTTCCTTTTAACTGGCGTGGCTGGTGGGATTATGGCACTGGTGCCTTGGGCGATATGGGTTGTCACTTAATCGAAGCTCCATTTAGCGTATTAAACTTAAAATACGCAAAAGAAGTTCAGGCCAGTGTAGGTTCTGTTTATGTAGATGAATTTAAACGTGGTTATTTCCCTGAAAGCTGCCCTCCATCAAGCCATGTTACCTTGAAATTCCCGAAAACAGATAAAACAAAAGGTGATGTTACCTTACACTGGATGGATGGTGGTATCCAACCAGAACGCCCTGAAGAATTAGAAGCAAACGAAACTTTTGGCGATGGTGGTAATGGTACCTTGTTTATCGGAACTAAAGGTAAAATGATGTCTGAAACGTATAGTGCCAATCCGAAATTATTGCCTTTAAGTAAAAACAAAGACATTAAAGTTGCACCAAAATACGCTCGCGTACCAGATGGTGCAAACGGGCACTATAAACAATGGGTTGAAGCTGCAATTGCAGGTTATGGCAAGCAGGAAGTAAGTTCTCCTTTCGAAATTGCAGGTCCATTAACTGAAGCTTTACTGATGGCAAATTTGGCAATCAGAAGTTTTGATATCCAAAAAACGGTAAACGGCAAAACTACTTACCCAGGCCGGTACACTAAAATGCTTTGGGATAACGACAATATGAAAGTCACCAATTTTGACGAAGCAAACCAGTTTGTAAAACGCGAATACCGCAAAGGCTGGAACAATTTAACGCTTTAATAAAAACACATCTACAAACCTCGCAGGTTTTAAAAACCTGCGAGGTTTAAATTCAAAAAAATGAAAAAAATCTTTCTTTCTGCTTGCATTTTGTTAAGCTTAACACAAATATCAAAGGCCCAAAAGGGCTTTAAGCCACTTTTTGATGGTAAAACAACAACAGGCTGGCATACTTACAACAAAACTACGGTTGGTAGCGCCTGGCAGGTTCAGGATGGTGCCCTTCATTTAGATTTAGCTACTAAAGGTAAAGACGGTGGCGGCGATTTGGTTACTGATAAGGAATACGGCGATTTCCATTTAAAATATGAATGGAAAGTGGCTCCAAAAGCAAATAGCGGTTTAATTTTTTATGTTCACGAAGAACCTAAATACCATGCTACCTATTCTACAGGTTTAGAAATGCAGGTTATTGATAATGATGGCCACCCAGATGGAAAAATCACTAAACACCGTGCCGGCGATTTGTACGATCTGGTAAAAAGTTCATCAGAGCCAGTTAAAGCTGTTGGCGAATGGAATAAAGCAGAAATCATCAGTAAAAAGGGCAAATTAACACTAATTTTAAACGGTGTTGAAGTAGTAAAAACCACGCTTTGGGATGATAACTGGAAAAAAATTGTTGCGGGCAGCAAATTTGCAACATGGGAAAACTGGGGAACTTTTAAAACAGGCAAAATTGCCTTACAAGATCACGGAGATGAGGTTTGGTACAAAAACATCTCTATTAAAGAACTATAATTGAGGTTTAAGGCGTAAGGTAGAAGCTGAAGGTTTCTTGTCTTTCGCTTAAACCAGACATTTGAGTTAGAAAGCGGGAAAGCATAAAGTTTATCCGCTTTCGCATTAACCTTACACCCTATACCTTTAACCTTAAACAACCTTATATAAGCCAAATGAATAGCACTACTCGCTTTAAACTCTCTGCCATGATGTTCCTGGAATTTTTTATCTGGGGCGCCTGGTTTGTAACACTTGGAACTTTCTTAGGAAACAACCTTAAAGCCACGGGCTCAGAAACCGGAGCTGTATTTTCAACCCAATCATGGGGCGCTATCATTGCTCCTTTTATTGTAGGTTTAATTGCCGACAGATATTTTAATGCTGAGCGCATTTTAGGTGTGCTGCACATTGTCGGAGCACTATTGATGTACCAAATGTATAATGCTACAGATGTAAGCATATTTTATCCTTACGTGTTGGGCTACATGATTCTTTTTATGCCAACACTGGCTTTGGTAAACTCAGTTTCTTTCAATCAAATGAAAGATCCGGAGAAAGAGTTTTCATCAATCCGCATATGGGGTACCTTAGGCTGGATTGCTGCAGGTTTATTAATCAGTTATTTCTTCCATTGGGATTCAAAAGAAGGTACAGAAGCTGGCTTATTGAAAAATACTTTCTTAATGGCTGGTATAGTGTCTTTAGTTTTAGGTTTATTCAGCTTTACCTTACCAAAGACCCCACCTAAGGTATCTTCAGACGAAAAAATTACCGTTTCTGATGTATTAGGTCTGGATGCTTTAAAACTTTTGAAAGACAGAAACTTCTTGATTTTCTTTATTTCATCTATTTTGATCTGTATCCCTCTGGCTTTTTACTACCAAAATGCAAATCCATTCCTTTCCAATATCGGTATGGATAACCCTACGGGAAAAATGACGATTGGTCAGGCTTCAGAAGTTATTTTCTTATTATTTATCCCAATATTCTTTAAAAGATTCGGTTTTAAAATGACCATCTTGGTGGGCATGCTGGCTTGGGCAGTACGTTATGCATTATTTGCTTACGGAAATGCAGGCGAACTGAGTTTTATGCTAATTTTAGGAATTGCATTACACGGTGTTTGCTACGATTTCTTTTTCGTTTCAGGACAGATTTATACCAACTCTAAAGCCGGCGAGCGTTTTAAAAGCTCAGCCCAAGGCTTAATTACCTTAGCTACTTACGGCGTAGGTATGTTAATTGGATTTGCCGTAGCAGGTAAAATTTCTGATGCCTACAAAGCAGCAGATGGCGTAATGGACTGGAAAATGATCTGGATTATCCCAGCAGGAATTGCATTAGTGGTATTTTTATTATTTGCATTGGTTTTCAACGATAAATCCAAGGCTGAAATAGAACCTAAAACTGTTTAATATGGCGTCGAACGTAAATAGAAGAAATGCTTTAAAGAACATCATCGCAGGAACTGCTGCGATTGGTGTTTCTTCAGGATTTTCAGCATTAGCAATGGATAAATCAGAATCAGATCAGCCATTAAGGCTAAAAGGAAATATCAATCATGCCGTTTGCCGTTGGTGTTTTAGCGGTTTAGATGTAGAAACGCTTTGTGTTGAAGCTAAAAAGATCGGCATTAAAGGCATTGATTTAGTTGGGCCAAAAGATTGGCCGACTTTAAAGAAACATGGATTAGAATCTACCATGTGTAATGGTGCCGAAATTAATTTAACAGATGGTTTTAACGACGAAAAATTCCACGAAAAGTTAATTCAAAACTATACCGCGATGATTCCACTTGTTGCCGAAGCCGGCTACAAATACTTAATCTGCTTTAGTGGAAGCCGCCGTGGTAAAGATGATGAAACAGGTTGGAACAACTGCGTGAAAGGATTAAAACAGTTAATGCCCTTGGCAGAAAAACACAATGTGGTACTTGTAATGGAGTTGCTAAATAGCAAAATTAACCATAAAGATTACCAGTGCGATAGAACTTCATGGGGCGCTGAACTTTGCAAACGTTTAGGATCTGAAAACTTCAAATTGTTATACGATATCTACCACATGCAAATTGATGAAGGTGATGTAATTAGAAACATCAGAGAATATCATCAATACATCGCCCACTATCACACCGCTGGTGTTCCGGGTAGAAATGAGATAGACGATACACAGGAATTATATTATCCTGCCATCATGAAAGCCATTGCCGAAACTGGCTTTAAAGGTTTCGTTGCACAAGAATTTATACCTAAAAATGCAGATAAAATAGCCTCTCTAAAAAAGGCAGTTTCTATTTGCGACATCTAAAAATATACCTATGTTATCAAGAAGAAGTTTTATTTTAAACAGTAGTATGGCTGCAGCTGCAGCACTTTTGGTTCCATCATTTGCTTGTGTGGCTTCCGATAAAAAATCAGTTGGTCTGCAGTTATATTCTTTAAGAGATGAACTTCCGAAAGATGTAAAAGGCACCATAGCTAAAGTGGCAAAAGCAGGCTTTAAAGAGGTAGAAACCTACGGTTTTTCGATAAAGGATCAATTTTGGGGCTTAACACCAGCCGAATTCAAAAAATTGCTTGATGATAACGGATTAACTGCACCAAGCGGTCACTACGGTTTAGGCAGCTATTTAACCGATGGAAACACTGAAGAATTAAAAGCAGCAATTGCTGCTGCCAAAGTGCTTGGAAGCGAATATGTAACCATTCCCTGGTTAGATGAAAGCATTAGAAAAAGTGCCGACGACTACAAAAAAATTGCGGTTAAAATTAACGAAGCCGGAAAATTGGCCAAAGAAGCGGGTATCAGGTTAGCTTACCACAACCATAATTTCGAATTCGAGAAACAAGGTGATACCACTGGTTACGAAATCCTGCTAAAAGGAACTGATAAAAACCTTGTTGATTTTGAACTTGATTTATATTGGGTAGTTCGTTCAGGAAACGATCCGATCAAACTATTTAAAGAAAATCCAGGCCGTTTTACCATGTGGCATGTTAAAGATATGGATAAAGCAAATCCAGCGTTAAATGCTGAAGTAGGAACAGGTTCTATCAACTTCAAACCTATTTTTGCTGATGCCAAACTTTCGGGCATGAAACACTTCTTTATAGAACACGAAACCAATTACAAGCCAAACCCAATGGAATCTGTTGCAGCGAGCTGTGCATACATTAAAAAAGAAATTATTTAAATTTAAGAGATGAATTCAAGAAGAACATTCTTAAAACAGGCAGGATTAGCTGCCGGAGCGGTATTATTAATTCCGTCGTTTGCCTTTGATAAAGTAAATAAAAATATTGGCTTACAACTATACTCTTTACGTAATGAGCTGCCAAAAGATGTAAAAGGCATTATCGAAAAAGTGGCACAAGCCGGATACAAAGAAGTAGAAACCTATGGTTTTTCTAATGGAAAATTTTGGGGCTTAACCCCAAAAGAATTTAAAGCATTATTAAATGCAAACGGTTTAAAAGCACCAAGCGGACATTACGGAATGGATGAATTTTCAAAAACCGGAAAAACCGATAAGTTAAAAGCCGATATCGAATCTTCAGCAGCAATTGGTGGTAAATACTTTACCATTGCTGGTGCACACGTAGATATGAGCAAAGGAGTAGATGGCTTTAAGAAAACCGCTGATGATTTTAATAAGGTTGCCGAAATTGCAAAAGCATCTGGTTTAAAATTCGCCTACCACAACCACGATTTCGAATTTAAAAAATTAGGTGATACTACCGGTTACGATGTTTACTTAAGCGAAACCGATAAAAATCTGGTAAATTTCGAAATGGATTTATACTGGGTGGTACGCTCAGGTAACGATCCGTTAGCTTTGTTCAAAAAATATCCAGGCCGTTTCCCAATGTGGCATGTTAAAGATATGGACAAAGCCAAACCTGAATGGAATACCGAGGTAGGTAAAGGTTCTATTGATTTTAAAAGCATTTTTGCTCAGGCAAAACTTTCAGGCATGCAACATTTCTTTGTAGAGCACGAAACCAATTACCAACCTGATCCAGTTGGTTCGATCAAAACAAGCTGTGATTATATCAAAGCCAATTTGATTTAAAACTTATCCAAACCTCGCAGGTTTCGAAAACCTGCGAGGTTTAAATCTCTCCGATCGTCATGCTGAATTTAGTTCAGCATCTTTCTTATGAAACAGACCCTGAAATAAATTCAGGGTGACGCCTCATACTAGTTGTAGTGCTCTCTACAACCTAAGGTTATCATATACCTTCTCATTTAATACCCATCAAGTACAACTAAATCGAATTATGCCTAATCTTTTTAACCTTATTTTCTACTGAAAAAGTAAGATTTTAAATATTAAAAGCAAATTTAATTGGTAACAATGGGGATATAAGCTTAATTTTTAGCATATTTGGGCTTATATCAAATGTTTAATAATATATAATTAAAATTTAAAATGAAAGTAGCAGTAGTAGGTGCCACCGGATTGGTAGGCACTGTCATGTTAAAAGTATTGGAGGAAAGAAATTTCCCTTTAACAGAGTTGATTCCCGTAGCATCAGAAAAGAGTGTTGGCAAGGAAATTACTTTTAAGGGTAAGAAGTTCCCAATTGTTAGCATGGATACTGCAATCAGCATGAAACCAGATATCGCTTTGTTTTCAGCAGGTGGAAATACTTCGTTAGAGCATGCTCCACGTTTTAAAGAAGCCGGAACAACTGTTATCGATAACTCTTCTGCATGGAGAATGGATCCTGCAATTAAATTAATTGTACCAGAAGTTAATGCACACGAACTCTCTATCGATAACAAAATCATTGCTAACCCGAACTGTTCTACCATTCAAATGGTTGTGGTTTTAAAACCTTTGCACGATAAATACAAAATTAAACGTGTAATCGTTTCTACTTATCAATCAGTTACGGGTACAGGTGTTAAAGCCGTTGAGCAATTAATGAACGAGCGTAAAGGCATTGATGGCCCTAAAGCTTATCCATACGAAATTGATTTGAATGTTCTTCCACATATTGATGTTTTCACAGATAACGGATATACCAAAGAAGAAATGAAAATGGTTAAGGAAACGAACAAAATCATGAGCGACGATAGCATTAAAGTTACCGCTACCACAGTTCGTATCCCGGTAATGGGTGGTCACTCAGAATCGGTAAACATCGAGTTCGAAAATGACTTCGATTTAGCTGAAGTGCGAAGTATTTTAGAAAAAGCACCAGGCATAATCGTTGTTGATGATGTTGCCAACTTAAAATACCCAATGCCAAAAGATGCTCATGAAAAAGATGAAGTTTTTGTAGGCCGTATCCGTAGAGACGAATCGGCGCCTAAAGCTTTAAATCTTTGGATTGTTGCAGATAACTTGCGCAAAGGCGCGGCAACCAATGCCGTTCAGATTGCCGAATATCTAATTCAGAAAGAATTAGTTTAATTAATAACCTCAAGAGAAGTCCCCCGGTGTAAAAATCGGGGGACTTTTTTTATACCCGCTCTCCACCATGAAACATATTCCAATCGCTTTAATATATTCCAGGTTACTGATTGGTTTTATAATAATTCTATTAAGCTTTTTCCACGTCAATCATTATTCTTTTCTTGCAATCACATTATTATCGATCGGTTTATTAACAGATGTATTTGATGGAATAATAGCCAGAAAACTCAATATCTCCTCCGAAAAATTACGACGTTTAGACTCCAGTATTGATCAGGTATTTTTTATCTCGGTTGCGGTTGCTACTTATATCCAATGTCCTGATTTTTTCAAAGTCAACTTGGTAAAACTGATTGTCCTTGGTTCTTTCGAAGTTTCAACCTATGCATTAAGTTATATCAAATTCAGAAAAGAAATCGCTACCCATTCTATCGGCGCTAAAATCTGGACGTTGACTATATTTGCCACTTTGGTCGAAATTATAGTGCATTGCGAATCGGTTGTATTATTTGAAATTTGCTTTTGGCTCGGATTGGCAACCCGAATAGAAATACTTGCCATCGTTTTCACGCTAAAAAAATGGACCAACGATGTACCTACCATCTATCATGCAGTAAAGCTAAGGCAGGGAAAAGAAATTAAACGTAACAAGCTGTTTAATGGATAATTTGCTGCGACATAAAAACTAAAAAAAAGATTATAATCACTAAATTATATATAAAAAAGGGATTGTAATCACTAAATTATATATAAAAAAGAGATTACAATTAAATTTCTCATTATATTTGTTATTGAATACGATATAATGAAATGATAATTAGAAGTCTGCAAACGCACATAGAATCAAAATTTTTCAAGCAAAAAGCAATTATAGTTACCGGCGCAAGGCAGGTAGGTAAAACCACTATGTTAAAGCAATTGGTACAAAAAACAGAACTTCCCTTTGTTTTTCTTAATTGTGATGAAGCCAATGTTCGCACCGCATTAACAGACATTAGCATTGAGCGACTAAAATCAATCGTCGGTTCAAATAAATTCATTTTTATCGACGAAGCCCAACGGGTTGCGAATATCGGTTTAACATTAAAATTAATCGTAGATAATTTTACCAATGTGCAACTTTTGGTTACAGGCTCTTCATCATTAGATCTGGCTGTTGGTATAAAAGAATCGCTAACGGGAAGAAAATTTGAATATCATCTTTTTCCTTTTTCGGTAGCAGAGCTTGTTGATGATACCAATATCCTTACCGAAGAACAGGCATTGGAAAAAAGATTGATCTATGGCTCTTATCCCGATGCGATTAATTATCCAGGAGAAGAAAAAGAACTCTTAATGAATTTGGCCAATAGTTATCTTTTTAAAGATATTTTATCACTTACAGGCATCAGAAAGCCTTTGCAGCTCGAAAAATTAGTGCAGGCCTTAGCCTTGCAAATTGGTAATGAGGTTTCGTATACCGAGCTTGGCCAGATGATTGAAGCCGATAAACTAACCGTTGAGCGTTATATCGATTTATTAGAGCAATGTTTTGTTGTATTTAGGCTGGGGGCATACAGTAGTAACCTACGGAATGAAATAAAAAAGAGCAAAAAAATATATTTCTATGATACTGGGATCCGCAATGCAGTGATCGAAAACTTTAGTATGCTTGCGCTGAGGCAGGATGCTGGTCAGCTTTTTGAAAATTATATCGTTTCGGAATACATAAAAGCAAGTAATAACAAAAGAAAACATGCTAAATATCATTTCTGGCGAAGCTTTCAACAGCAGGAAATTGATTTAATAGAAGAAATTGATGGAAAAATAAATGCCATAGAGATAAAATGGAACGAGAATAAAAAAGTGAGGTTTCCATCAACGTTTTTAGATGCATATCCCACAAACGATACAAACGTTATAAACAAATCTAACTATACTAATTTTCTGATATAAAATAATCTTTGCCTTACATGAAATTTTTCAAAATATTAACCTTATTTCTTTTCTCAGGCATAGCTGCAATTGCTCAAAATCGAATTCAGAACCTCGAAAAAGCCTTCGATAATTTATTAAATGATGAGCAGGCAAAACATGCCATTGCTTCACTTTGCGTTTTAGATGCCAATACAGGTAAAACACTTTATGCCAAAAATGAGCAGATCGGCCTGGCTACGGCTTCAACCTTAAAAACCATAACTGCAGCCACGGCTTTCAGTATTTTAGGGAAGGATTTTCAATTCCAAACCACATTGGCCTATACTGGAACAATTACTACAGATGGAATATTAAAAGGAAACCTGATCATTATTGGCAGTGGCGATCCAACTTTGGGCTCCTGGCGATATCAGAACAAAGAGAATGCTGTTTTAACACAATGGGTTACTGCAGTAAAATCTGCAGGAATCAAAAAAATTGAAGGCACAATAATTGGCGACGATCGCATTTTTGGCACACAAACAACGCCTGAGGGTTGGGTTTGGCAGGATATTGGCAATTATTATGGTGCCGGGACTTCTGGCTTAGCCTGGCGCGAAAATCAATTTGATATTCATTTGAAACCTGGAAGTAGTACAGCAGATGAAGTTAAGGTAGTAAAAACAGTTCCGGCAACGCCTTATGTACAGATCATAAATGAACTAAAAACCGGAAGTCCGGGTTCTGGCGATAGAAGTTACGCTTTTCTTCCACCTTACAGTAATATTGCTTACCTCCGCGGAAGCTGGGGAATAGGCATTGCCAAAACAGGCATTTCTGTAGCCCTCCCCGACCCTGCTTTTGATTGCGCTTACCGTTTACAGGATACTTTAAAAAGATTGGGTATTTCGACTGGTCAGCAAGCCACAACGGCAAGGTTAATGACCTTGAACAATCAGGTCATTCCTTCGCTTACACAGAAAATAAGCACCATCAGTTCGCCTAATTTAAGCGAGATGGCCTACTGGTTTTTAAAGAAAAGCATCAATTTATATGGCGAGTCATTTTTAAAAACCATTGCGATAAAATCAGGCAAAGCAGGTACAACAAGTAAAGGAGCGGAAACCGAAATCAATTTCTGGGCCGATAAAGGCATTGATAAAACGGCATTAAACATTATTGATGGTAGCGGAYTTTCTCCGGGAGATAGAATAACAACTTCGGCAATGGCGGATATACTTTTCCAGATCCAGAAAGAAAACTGGTTCGCAGATTATTATAAGGCCTTACCCGAGTACAATGGTATGAAAATTAAAAGTGGAACAATAAATGATGTTTCGGCATTTGCAGGCTATCATACTGATGCTGCAGGTAATAAATATGTAATCGTTATTAACATCAATAACTATAGTGGAAGCGGGATTAACAAAAAGCTGTTCAGGGTATTAGATGAACTGAAGTAATAGAAAAACTTCGATTAAAATATATCATTTGGCCACATATACATCCGCGCAGTCACCTTGATCCAATAGCTATCGGATCAGCACGGCGATGGTAGTAGGTAAATCTTTTCATCAAATACCGATACAATTATTATTCAAATAATTTCTCCTAAATACCATCCAAGCCACAATAAAATTCAACGGAATAAGGATTAATCCGAAGCCAAACATGATAAATACATAAAAAAGGAAAAACAGACTAAAAACCCATATCAAAAATCCTTTAACC
>NZ_JBFTQI010000020.1:0-18372 GCF_056398925.1 Pedobacter sp. 01T416_2 | reverse complement strand
CCGTTTAAGGTCTATATAAATTTTACAAAGCCCTTTAAATGCGTTTAAAGGGCTTTTTTGTTGAAATTGTTTCTGTAAAAATCTGTATTTCAGTTACTTGATGTAATTCTTTTGTGGAGAATATGTTTATAAAAGAATAGAATGTGGAAAAAAATGGCGTAGAGGGCTGTTTTTTATTGTTCTAAAAATTTTTTTATTTCACCAAACCCTTTAAATTAGAGTAAGATAATTAAAACTAAAACCTTAAAGAACCATAGGAGTAATTAAAAATGAAAAAATTCGAAGAAGTAAAAAGTTTAGTGGCGGCTTTAGAAGCTGATGCAGACAAATTTTATAATAAAGGTAACAGCGCAGCTGGAACCCGTATACGTAAAGGTATGCAGGATTTGAAAAATTTAGCTCAGGCCATCCGTTTAGAAGTTCAGGAAACTAAAAACAAAGCTTAAGCGATCTAAATATTATAACAAAAAAAGCCTCATTAGAGGCTTTTTTTGTTATAACCATTCATTATTTTTAATCAATCTGTCAAATATTTTTATTACTGTAAAATATATAAGACAAATTATCCTTCATCCTTAAGTTTCCTTAGCTTTCATACTTTAGCGCTTGTGTTCCTTTATAAGTGATCAGATATTGCCCTGAAGGGTTGGTATTGCAACCTTTGCCGATATATTAGTAAACTGTTTAAATGCAAGGAGAACAATTAAACACTGAATTTATGTGCTAAATTATATGATATTTATTTGGTACCAGAGTAAGGTAACTTTGGGTGTCAAATGCTAACGTTATTAACTGTTTATGGTGTCAAAATATTTGCAATATACTCGGCCAGCTAGTGAAGATGTCAGTCATGTCCTGAATATCATGGGCGCTGTTCATCCAATAGATAGTAAATTGACTGAGGAGTTCGAAAAGCACCTCCTGCAGCTAAGAATAAGCAAAGACCAGATACTTTTTAATGAGAATGAAGTGTGTGAATACATATATTTTATCGTTAAAGGGGCCTTAATGGGTTGTACTACGCACAACAAGCAAAAAATAACAACCTACATTTCAGTTGAAAATGATTTTGTTAGTTCCATATCAGGTCTTCATGGGTCGGGTTATTCGCAGGAGTATGTAGTGGCCGTTGAAGATACCCATTTGCTGGCCATGCGTAATGATGAACTCAACCGTCTTTTTTCACATCATTTCGAACTGAATTATATTTTCAGGGTTGTTTTAGAAAAATATTATAAAGATGCRCAGCAAAGAGCGCACATTATACGGGTAGGAAACGCAAAAGAAAGGTATCTGTATTTTGCCAAAACGAATCCAGGCTATTTAGACCGCTTGCCATTAGAGCTGGTTGCCTCGCTGCTAAATGTTAAAGCTTCAACACTTTTATCCATCAAGAAAAATTTTTCAGGGAAAGATAAAAATAAGGAATTGGAAGAGTGGGGACAAAAATTAGAATTGCATATCAATAAACATCAATCATTCAGGCATAAAGATGTCAGGCTTCAATCTCTTTCTAAAGAGATTGGTTTAAGCAGTCATAAACTTTCTATTGTCTTAAACAGCTATTTCAATAAGAGCTTTATTGATTATATCAATCAATATCGTGTAAATTGGATTAAAGGAAGCATCCGGAACCCTGATATCATGCAGAACTTTACGCTAGAGGCACTCGCTTACAGCGCAGGTTTTTCTTCACGGAGTGCTTTTTATAGCTCCTTTAAAAAACTGGTAGGAATGAGTCCTGTTGAATATTCGAAAACCCTCGATCAAGAAAAAACTTCAGCTTAACGTTTCTGTTACAGAAAGGCACTCTTAAGGTACTTTTTATTGTATAGTTGTGTTGATTTATAATACAGGACAAACTTGCTTCTGTATTATGTGCTATAAGGTGCATGTTTGGCTAATTTCGTGCAACAAACATAAACTGTTAGATTTCATAGGCTGATATTGGCCAAAATTGATTAAAACTATGATAAGAATAATGCGTGCAGCAGACTGGGGTGAGGTTAGTGCCATTTATCAGGAAGGAATCGATACTGGTACTGCGAGTTTTAGGACCCCTGATATTTCCTGGGAAAACTGGGATTCGTCACACCTTAAGGCTTGTAGGTTTGTGGCCTGTAAAGGTAAAGGAATTATAGGTTGGAGCGCGCTTTTGCCAGTGTCGGCGAATTATGATGTTGGTAGGGTAGGTGAGACAGAAGTGTATGTTAAACATGGCTATAAAGGCCAGGGAATAGGCTCTTTACTGTTAGACGCACTTGTTAAAGAGAGTGAAAATAAAGGTATTTGGATGCTTCAGGCCGGGATATTTTTGCAAAATTCGGCCATATTGAAAATCTATGAAAAAGCGGGGTTCAGGGTAGTGGGCTATCGCGAAAAAATAGGAAAGGCAAAAGGCGTTTGGCAGGATAACCTGCTGATGGAAAGAAGAAATAAATTGATTGCTTAGCATCTTAAAAAAAGTGCTTGTATTATAAAGACAATTTCTCTTCAGATTCTGTCATGTTGAGCCTGTCGAAACACCATTAAACAAGTCCTTCGACAAGCTCAGGATGACAAATCTATATTGTATTCAATCTCTCTTTTTACCTAATGGATAAATTTATAGTCATCTAAACGGTCTGACTTCACGAAGCGCGTAAGTTTACCCTGATAAAAATAAAAGAAAGTAAAAGGTTCGGGTTTTGGGATAAATGAGTTTGAGGTCATGCGGTAAACATTTGTGCCATCATCATTGGCCAACATCAGTTCTGCGGAACGATTAGCCTTTTTAAAATCATTTTCGGGCATCCCAATTACTATTGAAGATTCAACATACGACCTGCTTTTGCACCCCATGGCCATTACTGCCACAAAAGCAATTAACAATATTTTTTTCATGGTTATCTCCCTTATTTCTGATTAGCTTTTGATTCTTCTATTTTCACGGTTGTGTTATTGAAGTAATGCGTTTTTTGCTCAAATTTGTATAGTTTTTTTTGTGCAAAATAATAGAAATCAGAAAACGTTGATCTTTCTCCCGAACCTTTAAAAACTTCGTAGATTGTCGAATCATTGGCCAGGTAAACTAAAGTGGCCCGGCGATGAGAATCTTTAAAATCATTTTCGTTCATTCCAACATGGATATTGGATGATTCACTGCTCAGCTTAGCGCGTAAGGCGCAGCCGCTGACCATTACGGCCAACATGGCAATACATAATACATTTTTCATTGTGTGTTTAATTTGTGTGTATCGAAGCCAATTCAATAATGGTGCCTTTAATACACCTGAAACTTTTGTAGCGTTATAGTTTTTTAATTTTTTTTTAAGTTGTTGATTGTCAGTTGATTTATTTGCGTAATTTTTTATTTACACACAAAAAAACAGATTGTCTTCATTTACTTTTCAGCAAAATCAAACAATCTGTTCTAAAAATATTAATTGGGGTAGTGTTTAAGCCACCTCGCTTAGTTTTTCTATCTCTGCAATAATCGATTTTTCTAACGCTACAGAAGCTTTAACCAATGGCAACCTTACTGTATCGCCACAAACACCTAAATGTTTTAATGCCGCCTTTATTCCTGCCGGATTGCCCTCGGCAAAAGCCAAACGGGTAAATTCTATTAAGCTTAAATGAGCAGGCAAGGCCGCTTTATAATCGCCAGCTAAACAAAGTT
The DNA here is from genome assembly GCF_056398925.1 of Pedobacter sp. 01T416_2. Classification (NCBI taxonomy): domain Bacteria; kingdom Pseudomonadati; phylum Bacteroidota; class Sphingobacteriia; order Sphingobacteriales; family Sphingobacteriaceae; genus Pedobacter; species Pedobacter sp. 01T416_2. The sequence goes on along the minus strand of NZ_JBFTQI010000020.1, from coordinate 14,711 downwards.
TCACCATATCAGAAAATTGCTTAGGTAAAGCATTCCCGATTACAGAAATAATCCCTGCTGCACCTAAAGCGATCATTGGCAAGGTAACCGGGTCATCACCAGAGATTAAAAGAAAATCTGCAGGTTTATCTCTCATAATCTGGTTAAACTGATCAAAACTTCCTGAAGCTTCTTTGGTCGCGATGATGTTTTTAAAATCATACGCCAGTCTGCAGGTAGTTTCCGGGCTCATGTTGCTTCCGGTACGGCCAGGTACGTTGTATAAAATCAAATCTAAAGGAGAAATTTCTGCTAAGTATTTATAGTGCTGATAAATTCCTTCCTGCGTAGGTTTATTGTAATATGGACTAACCGATAAAATGGCGCTGTATCCGTTAGCATCGAAAGATTTAATATCTTCAGCAACGGCCAAAGTGTTATTGCCACCTATGCCGGCAACTAGCGGTAATCTATTGTTATTAATTTCAGCAGTATAGGCCCACACCTTCTTCTTCTCGTCCTTGGTCATTGTAGCGGTTTCGCCGGTTGTACCTAAAGAAACGAGGTAATCTATCCCTCCGTCTACCAAATGATTAATCAGGTTTTTTAAGCCGTTATAATCAACTGATCCATCTGTGTTGAAAGGTGTAACTAATGCTACCCCAGTACCCTGAAATTTGTTCATTTTAATTTATAATTATTGAATTTTGAATGAGAGATTGAATGAATGCCTTGGACATTCTATCATTCACTAATTCAATCACTCTCTCATTTTATTTTATCATCTCTAAAAGTTCGGCATCGCTGATGATCGGAACGTTTAGTTTATTCGCTTTTTCTAATTTCGATGGACCCATATTGTCGCCTGCTACCAGGTAATTCAATTTGCCCGAAATACCACTCAGCATCTTGCCTCCATTAGCCTCAATCATATCTTTTAGTTCATCGCGACTAAATTTTTCAAAAACGCCCGAAATTACGAATGTTTTTCCAATAAGTCTATCACTATCAAGCGTAATTACTTTTTCTTCAATTTCAAACTGTAATCCGGCTAATTTTAATAATTCTACCTGCTGTAAATGCTCAGATTTTCCAAAATACTCAACAATACTCTCTGCAATTCGCTGGCCGATCTCATCAATGGCAATTAATTCCTCTACAGTAGCTTTAGAAAGGTTGTCGATATTCTTTACGCCAGCGGCAGTTTTCTTTGCAACTGTTTCACCAACATATCGGATACCCAAGCCAAAAAGTACTTTCTCAAAAGGCATTTCCTTCGACTTTTCAATTCCTGCAAGCATGTTCTCGATCGATCGTTCTCCGAAACGGTCTAAGGTTTTCAGTTGATCTGATTTTTGGTACAGGGTATATAAATCGCTGATGTGCCTTACAAGGCCATGCTTATAAAAGGTTTCAATAGTTTCATCACCGAGCCCATCAATGTTCATGGCCTTGCGTGAAATGAAATGCTGAATTTTTCCAACAATCTGCGGCGGGCAACCCTCATCGTTAAGGCAATAATGAACTGCTTCTCCTTCTCTTCTGATTAATTCTGTTCCACATTCGGGGCAGTTGTGTAAATATTGAACCTTTGTAGCGCCAGGCAATCGCTTATCTAAATTTACCTTGATAATTTTTGGAATAATCTCACCACCTTTTTCTACATAAACGGTATCGCCTTCATGTAAATCTAAACGATCTATTTCGTTTGCATTATGCAATGTAGCGCGTTTAACCGTGGTGCCGGCCAATAAAACAGGTTTTAAATTGGCAACCGGCGTAACTGCACCTGTTCTCCCTACCTGATAGGTTACTTTTTCTAATACAGTTTCAACCTCTGCTGCTTTGTATTTGTATGAAATGGCCCAACGTGGAGATTTGGAGGTGAAACCCAATTCTTGCTGTTGTGCATAACTGTTCACCTTAATTACAATACCATCGATATCATAACTTAGTTTAAAACGCTCGTTTTCCCAATGGTGGATAAATTCCAGTACTGCATCGATGTTAGAAACTAGTCGGTTATGTTCGCAAACATGGAAACCCCAATCTTTTACGGCATTTAAACTTTCCCAATGGGTTTTAAATTCATTTTTATCGGTGTATAAGAAATAAATAAAACCATCTAAGGGCCGTTTGGCCACTTCTTTGCTATCCTGCATTTTTATAGTGCCCGAAGCAAAATTTCTAGGGTTTGCATAAGGGATTTCACCAAGTTCTTCACGGGCAGCATTTAAGCGTAAAAAGGCCGCTTTGTGCATAAAAATTTCCCCACGGATTTCGAAATGTTCGGGCGCAATCGCCGATTTGATCTGGTGTGGGATGGTATGAATGGTTTTTACGTTATTGGTTACATCATCACCTTTGGTGCCGTCGCCGCGGGTAACTGCACGTAAAAGTTTGCCGTTTTCATAAGTAAGGCTAATGGATAGGCCATCAAATTTTAATTCGCAAACGTATTCAAAATTATCGCCAATCGCTTTACGGATACGTTCATCAAAATCGCGGAGATCCTGCTCATTGTAGGTATTCCCCAACGATAACATGGGGTATTTGTGGTTTACGGTAATGAAATTTTTGGTAATATCTCCACCAACACGCTGCGTAGGCGAATTTGGATCGGCAAAATCAGGATTTGCTTTTTCGAGTTCGGCGAGGTGCTTTAATTTTTTATCAAACTCATAATCGCCAATAGTAGGCATAGCCAACACATAATAGTTATAATTGTGCTGGTTTAATTCGGCCACCAGGGCATCCATTTCTTCTTTTATTGCAGTTAGCGACATAAGACAAATATAGAAAAAGGAGCAGAGTGATTAATATTTTAGTTGTAAAAGCTGTAAATCTACTTTCTTGCTAAAAATGCCCATACGCTCAACGAATGGAATAATAAAACTACCATTTAGCCAGCTGATGGACTCGGTATTGGCATAATAAGAATTTTTGATGTCGTCCTTAGATATCAGATTGATTTTGTTTATTGTACCTGATTCCAGGTTCATTTCAGCATATACGGTAGCAACTGCAGTAAGACCATCTTTTTGGTTAGCTAAGATTCGAAGGGTTTTCTCTGCCAGGTTGAAGGAAACCTCTGATCCCTCTCCCGCGATACTACTTGTATAATCACGGGGCAAGAATTGATGATAAAGTGGTTTCATTTGAACATCATAGGCATTCATCAGAAGTGATCCCTCAGATGTAATAGAACCATGGCTGCTCGTAACAGAGAACCTTGGGGAAATAGTAACGAGAAGCGTATTGTTGTATTCTGCAATATGTCTGATATTCATGTATTTAATATCTGAGAAAGTCAGATCGTTGAATTTTTTGTTGGCCGGTACAAAAGACTTTTGCAGTTCTTTAACATGGGCTTTATCAAAAACTTCCTTTGTTGAGGTATAGGTACCGTTATTGAAATCGATTCTTGCAATTAACGTAGAGCGTTCTTTGTTCGTATTTTTGTAGAATATGCCAATGTAATTTACCAGGGGCTTTTTACTACTTGCAAAACTTATCGACGATATTTCATCCTGGTTAAAAGCATCCAAAGGAATGCTCACGGTTTTAAGTGGGCTGGGGTTACTGCTCAAATAAATTGCAACGTTACATTTTCCCTTCGAAGCATCTACCGTACTGATAATAAAACTGCCATCATCGCCACAAGATGCCTTCCAGGTATCTCCATCCGGCATGTCGGGTTCCATTTTTTGTATTTGTTCCAGCTTATCATTAAAATCGATTACGGTGTAGCTCTGAGATTCATTAAAATCCTTATCCATTTTAAGGGCAGTTAAAAAACCAACCACCGGTAAGCCTATATGCACCTTGCGTTTTAATGCTGTTAGCCTTGTCGCCATCTTAAAATAAGCGCCATCCTCAGAAAAAAAGAATTCTGGTGTTTCCACAAAATCCTTACTTCCATCATAAATTATCTTTTGAGAAAGTATTTTGCCAGTCTTTTCTTCCAACAGATAAGCGATAAATTGATTGGTAAAACTTTTAAAGTAGCTACGGTCTGTGGAGGCAACAACCATAATGTTGCTTTTAAATTTTCCAATTGCCATTGGAAAACCAGTAAGTGTTGTAAGCCATTTCTGACTGAGCTTATCATCAACGGTAACCACTGCAAAGTCAGCTTTAGGTACGTCAACAATCATGGCGATGGCGTTACCGGATAAATCTACTTTTGTACCGTACCTGCTATCATAAGAGGCTCGGATGTTCCAGGTTGGTTTTTTGATAACATTAATCTGCTGTTGAGCGAAGGTGTTGAACTGCAAAACGATGATTAATAGGGAGAGAATTAGTTTAATTTTCATTTAGTTATTTGGTTTTTGCCCAAATATATCAAAATAATCAAACCAGTTTTTTCTCAATCTCTTTAAAAATATCCATGTAATCTTTTTCCAGAACGGTTTTAAAAATCCCAAGTTCAAAAGTCAGCTGCTGCAACTGCTTTTCATTTAACGTTTCCGGCCACAAACGCATACAGATCCTGTTAAGGGCATAACTGATATTTTCGAGTTTTTGGTAACTCAACAGGTATTTACTGCTGATGAACTTTTCTAGAAAATTGAAAAATACCTCCGGATCTTTCAGGTTACAGTGCTCCAGAAAATCGCTCAAGGATTCTTTTTTTACCGCTTCGAGTTTATCATAAAAATGATTTACCTGAACCAGATTATGTGTTACCAATAAATGATCCAATAAAAGTTCTAAGCCAATGTGTGCGAGGAATGAGGGGCGGACTGCAGTATTTTCTACAATGGGCTTAATGAGCTGCTTAAGCTCGGTGGTTTTCTCAAGGAAAAAATTAGAGGAATGAAAAAGCAGGTCGACCGCTAAATGTCTTTTCCAGCCAAAAAGCAGGTTTTCTTCATCAGGATTTCCTTTAAACAGGAATTCATTCTTCTGTGGGTATAGATTTGCCTCTTTTGCAGCATTTTTAATCAGATCTGGCAAAACCGTTCCCATTACCACATTGGCATCATTATTTGTCCGGTCGAAATAATAATGGGATAAAAAGTTCATTTTGCAAGGTAATGTTTTCTTATATGGTTGTAAAGAGCCAATGGTAAAATATTGGTAAGGTTACGGGGCTGCAAAGCGCAATTGCGATAACTCATTTACAAAACCAACTAATTTGCTTTAAACTAAGCTAAAATTTTATCTTTGCACGCACATTATTAAAGTGTTTGTACAATGACGAATTTTGTTGAAGAGTTAAGATGGCGTGGCATGTTGCATGATATTATGCCGAATACTGAGGAAAAGTTAAACGAGGGTATGACTTCTGGTTATATCGGTTTCGACCCTACTGCAGATTCGTTGCACGTTGGACACTTAACGCAGATCATGACACTGATTCATTTTCAAAATGCTGGTCACAAACCGTTTGCTTTGGTTGGTGGTGCTACAGGTATGGTAGGCGATCCATCGGGAAAATCTGATGAACGTAATCTTCAGACACCTGAAATGATTGAGCATAACCTGAAAGGGATGAAAAAGCAATTATCTAAATTCTTAAAATTTGAAGAAGGTGGAAATGGCGCTGTAATGGTTAACAATGCCGATTGGTTTAAGGATATGAATCTTTTTACCTTTATCAGGGATGTAGGTAAACACATTACCGTGAACTACATGATGGCAAAGGATAGTGTTAAAAGACGTTTGGAAGGTGATTCTGGCCTATCTTTTACCGAGTTCTGTTACCAGTTGATTCAGGGTTACGATTTTTATCATTTATGGAAAAATGAAAACTGTTTGGTACAGATGGGCGGATCTGATCAATGGGGCAATATTGTTACCGGTACGGAGCTGATCAGAAGAAAAGATGCTGGTACAGCTTATGCCATTACTACACAGTTGATTAAAAAGGCAGATGGAACTAAATTTGGTAAAACCGAAAGTGGTGCGGTTTGGCTGGATCCAGAGAAAACTTCTCCATATAAATTCTACCAATTTTGGTTAAATGCATCAGATGATGATGTGAAAAAATGGATCCGCATTTTTACCCTTAAAAATAAAGATGAAATAGAAGCCTTGGAAAAGGAGCATGATGCCGCTCCGCATCTGCGTATCCTGCAAAAAGCTTTAGCTCAAGACATCACCATAAAAACCCACTCGGAGGAAGCTTTGGAAACTGCTATTAAAACATCTGAGTTTTTATTCGGTAACGGATCGTTAGAATTTTTGAAGAGTTTGTCAGAAAGCCAGGTGTTAGAAATGTTTGAGGGCATTCCACAGTTTAACATTTCTAAATCTGAACTAACAGAGGGGATCGATGCGGCTACCTTACTTGCAGAAAAGGCTACTGTTTTTCCATCTAAGGGAGAGGCTAAAAAAACCATTCAGGGTGGAGGTGTTTCGGTAAATAAAGAAAAGGTAGCTGAAATGGCCCAAGTCTTTAATGCAGATCATCTGATAAACGATAAATTCGTCGTGGTACAAAAAGGAAAGAAAAATTACTTCCTTTTAATCGCCGAATAATATTTCGAGCCCAATGAAACTGATAATAAAAGATCTATTCATTGGACTCGAATTTAAAATTGAACGGGAAGTTGATCTTCCGCATCAGGTTTTATTCGATCGAATAACCCAGGAGTTGGAAGCGCTGGATTATGAAGTAGTTGAAGGGGCTCATGAAAAGATCCTGTTTAAAGAAAGAAGTAATGACCAACTTGTTTCTACATATTACTTTTGGGATAGGGTGAATAGCGGAAGTTTCGAAATCATCGAGACCAGCAAAAGGCAAAGTCTAAAATTTCTGTTTTCGGTATCCATATTTGGGCCAATTTTGATGATTTTTGCTATGGTTGGAATGTTTTTAGGTATTAATTATATGATTTTTCCCTTTGCACTTATTTTTTGCGTGCTCAATACTCAAAGGGCAATCGATACCAAAAATAAAATGCACGAAATTTTTAACGATGTTACTCGACAGGAGATAAATTGATTGCAATTTAATCTGCTCCATGCTTTCTATACCTACTCCTGATCTGGCAACCTGTCCTTTTCATCCTTCTTGCGGTTAAAGCGGTAAACCAATGTTGCGGTGGTTAATCTTCCGATACCCTTAAAACTCGATTCTAAATAATAGGTAGCTGTTGTGGTAATCTGCTTATCGATAAACGAATCGAAAATGTTGTTTACCGCTAAGGTAACTGAAACTTTATCTTTAAACAGGTCTTTACTGAGGGCGATATTAGCACGATACTGCGCTTTATTGACCGATTGAATATCGGTGTTTTTGGCCCTGTAGTTAAAACTGTATTCTATGGAAAAACTCTTCGGAAACTTCATCCGCGAGTTGATGCGGGTAAACCAGGTATGGTCTTCGGATCCATATTCTTTATTCTCAAAGGTACCCTGTTGCTTAAAAGCGTAATAGTTAAAATCCCACGATAACCGCCACCAGGATAGCGGGTTGTAGGTAGTTGAAATTTCTAGCCCATAACGGTCTTCGTAATCCAGGTTAACAGGAGTGTTTACAAAACCATTAACAGATTGCTTGAGTATAAATTCGAAGTAATTGGTAGCATGTTTATAATAAAGCGATGGGTTGAAAGTGAGTTTCCCCCATCTTTGCAGGATGCCCAGTTCGAACGAATTGGTGTACATGGGGTTTAGATCGGGGTTGCCCACTGTTAAGTTTCTGGTATCCGATAAGCCTGAAAACGGATTTAACTGCCAGAACTGTGGCCTGTTTATACGTCTGCTATAGCTTAAACGCAGATCGGTACTCTTTTGCAGCTTATAGGTGATATTTGCGGTAGGGAATAGATCGATATAATCTTTTAAAGCCTGGAAGGAGCCCTGTCGGTCTGAAATACCGATATCCGACAGTTCAGCCCTTAAACCCAGCAGGTAGTTAAACTTTTTGAATTTGTTCTCATACTGAAAATAAGCACCATAAATGTTCTCATTGTACTTGAGCTTATTGTCATAGGCTGGGAGCAGTACATCGTCCGCTTTGGCCCAATAGTCACTTCGGATGGACCTGATATTCGCCCTTACCCCGGCTTCGAATTTTGAATCGCCAGAGAAAGTGCCTACAAAGTCACTTTGAATAAATATCGCATCGCTGCTTTCAATATCTCTTGATGTTAAACGGCTTGTGTTCGTTAAAACTGGGAAAGTTTTTTGCTGGGTGATGTCCTGGTTTTCATCATCATTCCAAAAAACATATTGTAAACTCGTATTCCACTTTTGATCCTTGTTATCAAAGGTTTTTACATAATTCAGTTCGAGCTGATTGTATTTTTGTGGCTCTCTGTAATTCTCGAAACGGTTAATTGTACTATCGAGTATATTGTTTTTATTATAATAATTGTACAGGTAATTGGTGGTATCTTTATTCACCAGCAAATCATGATAAAAACTTCCGGTTAAGGTGTTTTTGGAATTGATGTAATAGTCCATTCCGAGGTACACATTGTAAAGATCATCATTTCTTCCCTGCTCGTTATTTTGTTTTAGTATAGTCTGTATCCCATTGTTTAACACGCTTTGGTATCGTTGCTCCGATCCATAGAGGTTCCGGTACCGATAACCGATGTTACTAAAAAGGTTGATTTTTTCGGTTTTATAGCTCAGATTTAAATTGCCGTTGTAATTTGCCGGATCGCCTACACCTACCTGCACTGAGCCGTTAAAGCCACTCAAAGTATTCTTTTTTAATACGATGTTGATAATACCCCCTCCGCCCTGGGCTTCGTACCTCGAAGATGGATTGGTAATTACCTCCACCTTTTCGATATTGCTGGCGGGTATCTGCTCTAAACCATTGTTATTGGTCAGCATAGATGGCTTGCCGTTGATGAGTACCTGTACACTTCCATTTCCACGTAAACTTATGGCGCCATTGGCATCTACATTTACGGAAGGCACATTGTTTAAAATATCATTGGCAGAGCCACCTTTTGAAATTAGATCTTTACCTACGTTAAATACTTTTTTGTCTAAACTTAATTCTACCGTAGTTTTTTCTGCTGTTACATCGACCGATTTCAACAACTGAACATCTTCTTTCAGGATAATGTCTCCAAGTTTAAGGTTCTGGGTTATTTCTCTGTTTTCGAGCAGTTGTGTTTTATAGGCAACAAATTCGATTTTAATGTGAAACCTGCCCGGTTGGGTGAGGAGTGTAAATTCACCTTTGCTATCTGTAACTGTGCTTTTTATAATTTTTTGATCAGCTACCGATAAAAGTTTGACGCCCGCGTTTTCGAGCGGTTTTAAGGTTTTTTCATCTATAACCCTTCCGGTAAGTTTAACTTCGGTTTGCGCAACGCTTTTCAGGGCTGATAATAAAAGGAGTAGGAAACACAATCGCTTAATCTGGTTCATGGTTTGTTTTAAATTTCCTGCAATATGGATGTTAGCACAAAGCAAAAACCCGTTTGAAGGCGTATAGGTAAGTATGGCATCCAAAAAGAGGTATTTTGGACCTTAACTCATTTCAGCATCCATTTGGATGTATCCGTATGCATTTTTGTTGTGTTCGTCGACGGTGCAAATTCGGATAGGTAAGAATTGTATATTTGTGTTGATGCCATTAATTGAGAGGATAGCCAAGTTCAGTTCCACACACCGGTTTCTTAGCCATATAATTTTTTGGCTGGTTACCTCTATTGTGTTTCTTAACCGCTATGATATTGATGAATACAATGATTTTCATAAAATCCTGATCCGGCATGCCTACTACATTTCCTTCACCATTATTGCTTCCTATTTTTTAACCTACCTGATCATTCCAAGGTTAATTACGGCCAAAACCTATTATGTGGTTGCCATTTACTTTCTGGTAGGAAGTTATATCATCTGTGTTTGTTCGAGAATAGTGGTGGTGCATGTGCTCGAACCTTTCTTAAGAACACCACCATTTGGCCAGGAGACTATCCTTGAAATCGCAATGGACGTACCCAAGCTTATTACACACTACTTTCCGTTAACGTTTTCTGCCGCCTGGATTTTTGCCTTTATTAAATTAATCAAAGAACAATATGTTATACAACAACATAAACTCTCTTTAGAAAAGGAACGGGCCGAAACAGAGTTAAAGGCCTTGAAGGCACAATTAAACCCACATTTTCTTTTCAATACACTGAACAATATTTACTCGCTTTCATTGGTTAACTCTCCAATTACTTCAAAATCAATTGCAGGTTTATCTGAAATACTCGATCATGTACTGTACAGGTGTAACAGTATGTATGTTCCTTTATCAGCAGAAATTACGCTGATTGAAAATTACATAGAACTCGAAAAACTAAGGTATGGTGGCCGTTTAGCGGTCAATTTTACACATAAGATAGACGATGATGCCACTATTGCTCCTTTAATTTTGCTCTCCCTGGTCGAAAATGCTTTTAAACATGGTGCTGGCGAAGATATTGGCCTGCCTGTAATCAATATAGATTTAAAACTGAACGAAAACCGTTTCCGTTTTATGGTTTCAAACAGTTTTATGCCGGGAAGGCAGAAAGAAGAAAATAGGATCGGGATAAATAACATAACCAAACAGCTTCAGCTGCTTTATCCTAAACAATACGATTTGAGCATTACTACCCACGATAATATCTTTGTAGTTTTACTACATATAAACCTAAAAAACAATACAAGTAAAAAAGATAAGATCTATGAAAGTAAGGTGTCTTTTAGTTGATGATGAGCCCCTGGCCATTCAGTTGATACAAAATCACATTGACCAGCTAGATACTTTTGAGGTTGTGGGTACCTGCTCAAATGCAATCAAAGCATTAGAGATGCTCAGAACTGTGCCCGTTGATCTGATGTTCCTGGATATTAAAATGCCCCAGATTACCGGGATTGATTTTCTTAAAACCTTAAAAAATCCACCTGCCGTAATTATCACAACGGCTTATCGCGAATATGCAATAGAAGGTTACGACCTCGATCTGATCGATTATCTGCTAAAACCCATTACTTTCGACCGTTTTTTTAAAGCTGTAGACCGTTATTTAAGATTAAGGCGCCCAAACGTTAAATCTGAGGTGTTTTCACCCCTTACCGCGCAGCAATCTATTTACATAAAAGCGGGAGGTAAGTTCCATAACCTGAATAAGGAAGAGGTATTGTACGTGGAGAGTTTAAAAGATTACATAGTAATTCATTGTACGGATAAAAAAATCACAGCGAAATATAAGATCGGCGATTTGGAAACTGAGCTCCAGGACAAGGCTTTTTTGCGTATACACCGCTCCTTTATAGTTAACCTGAAAAAAATAACCGCTTTTACCGCTTACGACATTGAAATTGGCACAAAAGAATTGCCCATTGGTGCAAGTTATAAGGAATATGTGTTTAAAAAACTGCAGCATACCGCGCTTAAATAATGCGATCTGCTTTTAGCAGAACATTTCATCCTGAAACAAAAAAAGCCACTTCCGTGGCTTAAATGAGATGCTAACTTATAGATGCTAATTAAATACGTAAAACTTATTAAAACACTTATAACATTTGTACCTCTTAACTGAAATCCATGGCATAAGCGTTTTAAAGAGAAAACCCCTGGGTACCCTGTAGGTTTCGAAATTTTTACACTTCGGACAAGATAAGCGGGTTTTAACTAAAGTTAATTCTTCTGTGGGTTCCATAATAAGCGTAAGTTTGGTTGGGTAAATCAAATTTACGCAAAATAAAACCTAAGAATAGCACCGAAAAACTACCATTTTGTTCATTTCATCGACTATTATTTCATTTTAAGGTAAAACACGCTCGAAAGGGTTCTTAAAGGTGTTTTTTGTTTTGTAATTTTTAACTTCTGTATCAGTTAAAAGACAATATTCTAGCGATTTTTTTAACTCATCGTTGTTCATTTCCTGTCCAATAAAAACAAGTTCATTTTTACGGTCTCCAAAATCATTATCCCAATCTGCATCAATTTCAGTTCTGTTTTCCAGGTAGTCCACGTATTGTTCACGTTCATGCTGCTGCATGCTTGCCCACCAAACCCCTGCAGGGTCGATGCGTAAGGAACCGCCTGCCTGCGAAAAATTAATTGCTTGCTCTGGCATGGCAGCAAGATAGAATATACCTTTTGATCGGATAATATTCTGCGGAAATTCCTTATTGATGTAATTCCATAATCTTTCAGGGTGAAAAGGCTTTTTAGAACGGAACACGGTAGAACTTATTCCATATTCTTCGGTTTCGGGCTGATGGATTTCTTCTAATTCTTTTTTCCATCCTGCTCCTTCAGATGCGGATTCAAAATCGAACAGTCTGGTGTTTAAAATTAAGGCAGGATCTATTTCTCCAAAAAGCGTCTGATAAATCTTGGCGTTTGGGTTCAGTTTGGAAATTAGTGCCCTGAGGACCTTAATATCGGTATCACTTACCAGATCGGTCTTGTTCAATAAAATTACATTGGCAAATTCAATCTGGTCGGTAAGTAGGTTTACAATAGTGCGTTTATCAGCCACATTATCAACCATGTTGCGGTCAGCAAGTTTATCTGCCGAACCAAAATCCCTGTAAAAATTATAAGCATCTACAACAGTTACCATTGTATCTAACTGGCTAAATCTGCTCAGGTCAATACCCGAAGCTTCATCAATAAAAGAAAATGTTTGTGCAACAGGAATGGGTTCAGATATTCCCGTGCTTTCGATCAAAAGATAATCAAAGCGGTTTTCTTTTGCCAGTTTTTCCACTTCGATCATCAGGTCTTCCCGCAGGGTACAGCAGATGCAGCCGTTGCTCATCTCTACCAGTTTTTCATCGGTTTTAGATAAGGCATGCTGATCTTTAACCATAGCGGCATCGATATTTACCTCGCTCATATCGTTCACAATAACGGCCACTTTTAAATCTTGCTTATTCCTCAATATAGCATTGAGCAGTGTCGTTTTACCACTGCCCAAGAAACCGCTCAATACGGTTACAGGTAATTTCTTTATCATGTTAATGCAATTATGTTGCAAATATAGTTCTGATTATTTTAAATGCAACTATATTGCTTTTATATTTGCAGACTAAATTTATTTTAATGAAACTACGGAGCTATAAAATCAACCTCGACCGGATCGGCATTACCGCCTCAACACTTTGTGCCATACATTGCGCGGCATTACCATTCCTGATCACTGTTTTGCCGATGTGGGGTATGGGGTTCCTGGCCAATGAAGCAGTTGAAATTACGATGATTGCAGTTTCATTGATTATTGGTATCTGGAGCTTAAGTGCTGCCTACCGGAAACAACATCACCGTATTATGCCAATCCTGGTACTTATTTCAGGCTTTGCCTGCATTGCATTCGGGCATTTTTCGGGAATTGAGCTGCTGGAACCGATTTTGATTCCGCTTGGTGGATTTACCATTGCGACTGCCCATTATATCAATTTAAGAATGCTCAAGTCTTGTCCCATCGATCACCAGTACTAAAAATTTATCCTTATTAACTAATATGTCAAAGAATTATAAAATCCTGTTTATCCCGGCGTTGTTGTTCATCACCATGTTAAACCCTGCCTGTAAGCACGGTGCAAATGATGGAATAGAACTGTACAGGCGTTATGCCATCAAAAATCTGGCAGTAAAAAAAGTGCAAAAGGTGTTACATCATGATTAAGATCAGTTCACTGGTACATGTTTATGAGAAGGGGAGAAGATTAAAATTTCCTGACTGGGCAATCGCAGATATGGAGCAATGGCTTTTACTCGGTGCATCTGGTAGTGGGAAAAGCACACTGCTCAATATTATTTCTGGTCTTTTGGAGCCAAGCCAGGGTGAGGTTTTAATTAATGGAACCGATTTATATACGCTGCCTGCAAGAGGGCGGGATAGGTTCAGGGGAAGACATATCGGAATCATTTTTCAAAGGCCACATCTTATTCGTTCACTTGATGTGCTCGATAACTTAGCGCTCGCTGCGGTAATGGCTGGGCTACCTGTAGATCATGAACGGAATCTTTCACTTTTGCACGATCTGGGTATTGCTGAGCTGGCTAAAAATTATCCTGACCAATTAAGTCAGGGGCAGTTGCAAAGGGTTTCGGTGGCGCGTGCATTGGTAAACAAACCTGATCTGCTGATTGCTGATGAGCCTACATCTAGCTTAGATGATGAAAATGCCAATCAGGTAATCCAGCTACTGACTACCCAGGCTAAAGATAATGGAGCTGCACTGATCATCGCCACGCACGACCGAAGGGTTCGGGACCACATTACTAAAACCTATCTACTCTAATGAATATCTTTAAAATCAGTAGCAAAAACCTCGTCAGGAATAAGCTAACAACAATTTTGAATATTATTTTAGTTGCCTTTGGTGTAAGCATCCTGTCTATTCTCTTTTTGGCTTCTACACAGATTAGTAACAAACTGGAAAAAAATGCCAAGGATATCGATCTGGTTGTGGGGGCAAAAGGAAGCCCCTTACAGTTGATATTAAGTAGCGTTTACCATATCGATTACCCAACGGGAAATATTCCGGCTAAAGATGCCTACAAATTAATGCAGAACCCTATGGTTAAAAGGGCTGTTCCATTGGCATTGGGCGATAATTATAACGGCTACCGGATTGTTGGCACTGATAGTACTTTCTCCAATCTTTACGGTTTATCTATCCAAAAGGGCAGTTTTTGGCATAAAGATTTAGAAGTAACCCTTGGTAGCACTGTTGCATTAACATCAGGGCTCAAGATTGGCGGTTTTTTTTTCGGCGCACATGGTTTAACCGGGAATGGTGATGTTCATAAACAACAT